>BEHT01000042.1 GCA_002898575.1 bacterium HR17 | reverse complement strand
GCCAGACCCAAACTTGCGTGATCAGTTCCCTCATCTTGTCGCTGTCCAAACCGATGAGCAAAGTTGGGGCATAGCGAAGGGGCATTACTTGCCCACCTCTTCACTTTCATCCCAAACTGGGACAGGCTGGACAGTGCACCTCATAGGCAGTGTAAGGTTTGCCGTCGGCGAAGACAACCTCTCGTCTGGTTCAAAGTAAATCAGAGCCAGACGGCTCACTGCTAACTTTTGCAGGCGCTTTGCCATGAGGGCGTAAGCGTTAAGTTGGGTTTCGTAAAGAGGGTTGAAGCGAGTGCTTGGTTGAGTGAGTTTGTAATCGGCGATAAGCCAAGTCCCATCAGCAAGTTCCCAAATGACATCTGGTTTGCCCGTCAAAAGTCCCTCACCAACGCGCACCGTCCAAGTTGTTGGATTGAGCATACGACGAACAGGTGGCATGGAGGGAAAAGCAGTTTGCAAAGCCATTGAAAGCCATGAGGGTATGTTTCCCGTTTGGTTCATCCCTTGCCTGACCGATTGCTGGACAAAGTCCTCAAATTGGTTAAAGAACCGAGACATGGCGGTGTAATAGACTGAACTTTGCGGAATTGGGTGACGATGCGTGAGCCAAACGCACCTTGGACAAAAATCTTCCATCTTCAACCAACCCAACTGTTTTGCAGGAATTTTCACTTCCATAAGTGTCAACCCCTGCCTCTTAGAGAGCGCATCTCCCGATGCGCCGATTTTTCTTTTGCGGTTGCTTAGGAGAGCGACCATCCGAAAGGGCACATCTCCTGACACACCGAATTGTTTCTTCACACCGCTTTTTCGGCTTCTTTCGGAGGGCGCATCTCCTGATGCGCCGATCGGCTGCTCAGGAGAGCAGCCCTCCGATTACGACCTGAATGCGATGCTACGACCTTTTGCTCTCGTGAGCGTGCAGGGTGGGCAAAAGGTCAAGGAAGCGACGGTCAATGTGGAGAAGTTGTGCTGTTGATGGGATTTGACGCTTTTGCTCATATTGGAGACGCCAAATCGATGTGCTGGTCAAATAAAATGCCCTCGCGCCGTAAACCCGAACAGCCATCTCTAAGGCAAAGGGATAGCCGTTATAAACGGTCTGGGGTTGGTAACTCATCTGCGATGCTAAATCTTCAACGGTTCTCTGTGCCTGCTGGAAGCGTTCGTCACCTTCAGCAACTGGCACAGTGTAAGCCATGAAAGTCTGGTAGCGAACCCCGCCAGGTGGATGGGCTTGCGCTGACCAGAAGGGTTGACAAGATTGTGTCATTGTCCTCAAGATGATGTCAATGCGTTTTTGCTGATCTGTTTGGCTCTCCTCCTCAATGACCCGCAAAACATCCAAGCCCTGCAACTTATTGCGAATCTGCCCCACGATAGCCCCCGCCAACTTCTCCAGCAGGGCTTCGGGCTTTTCTGCTGCTTGTAAGTGTTCGTCAAAGTCTCGTCCCATCGCCACCCATAAGTCGCTTTCAACAGCCCCGTCCATGCCAACGCCTAACCTGTTCAACCAATCATCAAATTTCGACGGTGAGATGAGCCACTGTTCCAGTGTATAGGTTGAGCCTGTAGGAGTTGTCGCCGACCTACGGCTCAGTTCCTCATCGCAAAGCCTCACCGCATCACTGACCCTTCCAATCGCCTGTTCAATGCGCTCCTGTAATTTTCTCAGTTGCGTCAACAGCGATTCATTGCCGTCAATAGGGGTTTGACCTTGAATTAACTCCAGCGCAGCCTGGCGGGCAACATGTCGGATTTCGGCATTGCCAAATTCCCTCAGGCTGTTCAGAGCAATGTCCATTGCTTGTTCATCTGCCCTTCCCAATGCTTTAATGCTGCCCCAAATCCCTTGTAAACTGCGCAGGAATGCCGCTTGGTTGCTGATAGTGTTTTGCAAGGAAGAGCGTTCATCGGTCTCATACCTCTGGGCTTCGTCGCCTAACTCCTTGATGACAGTTTCAAAAACGGTAATCAGTTGAGCGATGAAACTCCTTGCCCCTCTCAAGCCGTTACTTTTCGCCAATCTTATCAATTCGGCTTTAATGCTTCCGACCACCTTTTGCAAGAGAGGGATCTGCCTTTCACTGACAAGCCTTTGAGCCTCTGGCACGATTTCGGTTCTGATGCGGTTCAATTCATTTTCCACCCAATTGGCGACATATTGGGCTTGTTGAATTTCGCTTCCACCTGCCTCTCGCTCCAACTCCTCACGGGTTCTCGGCGGCGTGTAACTGAAGCCTTCCAGAAGCGCATTCAATAAATCGTCACTTGCGCCTCGCTCTTCCAGTCTGTTGGCTTGAAGGAAAGTGTTGACTTCTTTGTCAAGTTCGCTTGTGGGCAAATCGTTGCCCAAGAGTTTGTCGTGAAGAAAGGTTCTTAAAATTTTCAGAGCGCCCCGCTTAGCCATCTCCAGAACAGGCACAGCAACAGATGTCATCCCTAATCCGTGAATGAACCTGTGCTTTTGGGTTACTGGGCATAGTTCCATTGCCAGCACTGTTGTAGTGTTGGCGTTAGTTGTCCGAACGGCTGCTCCAACAGGTGAACCGATATCCACCAGCAAACTTCTCGCTACCATCTCAAAAACTTCATCGGAACTCATCAGAGCACGACCGTCGGGCGTGAAGGACTCAACCACGAAATCCTCATCGTAAACTGAATCACGCACCTCAATGTCACCGATGTGGGGGTAGCGGAATGTGAAGTTGTTTCTCTGCATCTCTTCGTGGTCGCAGAAATGCTCCAACTCCATCAGCCCAGCGTAAGCGTTAGCGCAAATTATGTCAAAGAACGCTCTATTTGCTCGCAAAGTAGGCACATTCTGGAAAACTGACGGCAGGTAAAAGATGCCGATGACGGAGGGAATTGCGTTAGGCGCTTGTTGCCCGATAAAATGTCGGGCCAAAACAGCGATGTCAAGGAAGAGGGACGAACCTGTCCCGCCACAAAGTGAACCGACAATGTAAACTCGCAGTTGGTTAGTGTGAATCGTCACCCTCTCCGCTTGAGCTCCTAAGAGCGCTTGAAGTTCCCGCTCAATTGCCAAACAGTTCGTCAAGGTTGAAGTGAACTTTTGCCGAAATTCCTCCAAGTGACAGAAAAATGCGAACCGACCGATGGGGCGAATGCCACCTGCGCCGATGGCAGTGCGCAAAATGGAAACGCTAAAACTTTCAGGCAACCACTCCTGCAGCACTCTCCATACCCCAATTCCTTTGCGAGCATCATCTAAAATTTGCTCTGGGTTGGGCATTGACAGGTTAATTCTTTCGTCATCGTTTACATCCGCCAGTTCAGGCTTAGGTGCAAAAGCGCCTTGATCGCAATCAAGGTAGAGAAACCGCACCAACGGTGGGACGCCGTAACGAAGTTCCATTAGCCGTTTAAGCCTTCGGACAGTGTAAGTTCCACTCCCGCCCAAACCGACGACGATTGTCGGCGAAACTTGCATCGTTCCCGCCAACCGAAGTTGAGCCCCCGCTTGCTCTAACGCTTTCAACCGCAAAGGCATTGCACTGCACCCCTTTCGTGTTTTTTGTTTCCTTCGCACACCTCATTGCATTTTCCTGTCCAACTCAATCAAGCAATCCACCGTTTGACCTTGAATTTGAGCCAACCTATTGTAGACGCCGAAGACTTGCACCATCTTGCCTACCCTCGGCGTGCCCATGCCTGTGATTACTGTCAAGGTTTCTTTGTCATCTTGCAAGACATAGTAGCCAGCGCCCAAAATGTCTGAACCTTCCCGAACTGTTCCGACGACCAAGATGGGTTGACCATTTAGCCTCATCGCCTCATCCCTGACTTCACTTATCCGCCACACCTTCGCTGGTTTCTTGACCTCGGCAAAGCCAATTTGCTTTCTGGATCGCTCTTCAACACCTGTTAGGCTTGCGGCACCAATTTGCAGCGCCTTTCTGACAATTCCTCGGACAATAAGCAGCGCACCGACATCGGGTGTGTCTTTGTAAGTGACGACAGTGATGGCAGTTCCTTTGTTGTCTTGGAGAAGGTAAAGACCTGTCCCGCCAATGCTCAAAGCGCTGATAACTTGCCCTTTGACAAGAACGCCCTTGTTGTTGAACCTGTCAGGGTTGTGGATGATGGTAGAGGGCTCTGTGGCGAAGATTTGTTCTTTGCGCAAGCAACTTCGCCCCAACACCACAACGACCAAGCAAGCGATGGCAATCAACGCGATCCTTTGCCAATTCACTCCTCTTCACCGACCCTTTCATTTTTGTCTTACATTTTAGCATCCCCTCAAACATCTGTCAACTTACCGATTTGCCCACTTGTCAAATTTTGTCTCCGTTCCCACGCCTCGCGTCTCCCGTCCCGTCCGTAAGAATCTCGGTTCGGCAGGAGCCTCGCACTCCCGTGAGCCAAATTGCCGATTTCCCGAATTGCCGATCTGCCGAAAATTGCTGGAGTGCAAACTTCCAAGTGAGCCGAAAAAAATCGGTCGCGCGGGAGCACGACCCTCCAGCCGATTTGCCCACTTGTCCAATCCAGTCCCGCGTCCCGTCTAAACCAACATTCGGACTTTCTCTGCAATGGCAACAGCATAGTCGGGATAAAGGCGAATGAGATAGGCACAAGCACGAACCGCTGTTGACATTGCCCAACCGCACAAATCAAGCGACTTCTTCACTTCTTCCTTTGCACCTCTTTCCGTCAACGCATCCATCACTTCTGGCAGACCTTTTTCCCTTTCTCCAGCGATTTGTCTTGCAAACTCAACGGCTTTTTGCGGAAAGCCTGACTGAGCAGCAGTTGCAGCCACACTCCAAAGCCTGTCAAGGTTAGCAGTCTCTTTTGCTGCTTGAAAGGCATGCTCTAAGGCATCTTGCACTTGTTCCCTTCTCCCTTCCTTCGCCATCGCTTCTGCAATTCTACTTAGCACCAATGAGCGCTGTGCTGCATTCTCAATCTCATTCGCCACCTTCATTGCTTCTTCAAACATTCCCACCTTCACCATCACTGTCAAAATTTCACTTAGCGCCCATAAGCGTTCACATACATCTTCAATTTCTTTTGTCATTTTGATCGCTGCTTCAAACTTCTTTACTTCTGTCATTTCTACTACAATTTCACTTAACGCCCATGAACGCAATCTTACGTCTTCAATCTCCTTCACTAATTTCATTGCTTCTTCAAACATTCCTGCCCCTGCCATTTCTATTGCAATTCCGCCTAACGCCGCTGAGCGAACCCATGCAACCTCAATCTCATTCACAACTTTCATCGCTTTTTCAAACTTACCTATTCTTGCTATCGCTACTGCAATTTCTCCTAATGCATCTGAGCGCCACCATGTATCCTCAATTTCCTTCACTACTTTCATCGCTTCTTTAAACTCTCCTGCTCTTGCCATCTCTCCTGCAATTTTATTTAGCACCTTTGAGCGCTTCCCTGCATCCTCAATCTCTCCTGCAACCTTCATCGCTTCTTCAATCTTCCCTGCCTTCGCCATCTCTGCTGCAATTTCTTTTAGCGCCCACAAGCGCAACCTCACATTCTCAATCTTTCTTGCAACTTCCATTGCTTCCTCAAACTTTCCTACCTTCGTCATCTCTGTTGCAATTTCACTCATCACCCATGAGCGTTCTTCCGCATCCTCAATCTCTTTCGCAACCTTCATTGCTTTTTTGGCTCTCTCTGCACGCTCCATCGTTCCTTCCTTCACCATCTTTTCTGCAAGCCATCTTAGTGCTCTTGAGCGCTCCCTTGCGTCCTCAACTTCCTTTGCAATTTTCATCGCTTCTTCAAACTTACCTACCTTCGCCATTGCTATTGCAATTTCGGTTAGCGCCTTTGAGTGCCACTCTGCGTCTCCAATCTCCTTCGTCATCCTTGTCTTCATCGCTTCTTCAAAGGTTTCCTTTGCACGCTCTATCATCCCTTCCTTAGCCACTACCACTGCAATTTCAATTAGCGCCTCTGAGCGCCAACCCTCATTCCCAAGTTCCTTCACCACTTTCATCGCTTCTTCAAACATTCCCGCCTTTGCCATCACTGCTGCGATTTCGGTTAACATCTCTGAGCGCAGACCTTCATCCCCGATCTCTTTTGCAACTTTCATTGCTTCTTCAGCAACTTCCTTCGCACGCTCCATTATTCCTGTCTTCACCATTGCCTCTGCAATTCTACTTAGCGCCTGAGAGCGATTCTTTTCGCCTTCAATCTCTCTCGCCACCTTCACCGCTTCCTCAAGGGTTTCTTTTGCATGCTCCACCATCCCTCCCTTCGCCATCGCTTCCGCAATTCCTCTCAATGCTTCTGAACGCCAAAATGCTTCCTCAATCTCCTTCACCACATTCGTTGCTTCTTCAAACAGAATTTCTGCAATTTCTTTTAGTTCCCACGAGCGCTCCCACGCACCTTCAATCTTCTTCGCTGCCTTTATCGCTTCCTTAAGGGCTTCCTTTGCATGTTCCATCATACCCTCTTCCGCCATCACTCTTGCAATTTCTCTTAGTGCCCATGAACGCTTTTCTGAATCCTCAATCTTGCTTGCCATCTTTATTGCTTCTCCAAACTTACCTGCCTTTGCCATTGTTATTGCAATTTCGTTTAATGCCTCTGAGTGCTCTCCCGCCTCCTCAATCTCCTTTGCTACCTTCATTGCTTCTTTAAAGGCTTCCTCTGCGCGTTCCTTCATTCCTATCTTTGCCATTGCCTCTGCAATTCCTCTCAACACTACTAAGCGATCCTGCACATCCTCGCTCTTCCTTGCCACCTTCATTGCTTCTTCAAAAGTTTCCTCTACATGCTCAATCATCCCTGCCTTTGCCATTGCCTCTGCAATCTCTCTTAGTGTCTCTGAACACTCTGCTGCTTCCTCAATCTCTCTCGCTACCTTTATTGCTTCTTCAAACAGACCCTCTTTCGCCATCACTTTTGCAATTTCTCTTAATGCCCATGAGCGCTCCCAAGGGACTTCCCTAATCTCCTTCGCTATTTGCAATGCTTCATCAAATTTCCCTTCTTGTGCCAATTGAACAGCAAGACCACTCAAATCATAATCCCACAGCAATTGCAAACTCATTTCCTTCCAACCTTCCACTTCCACCAATTCACTCACCAACTCACCCAGCAAAAAACTTGCCATCTTGCTTCGCCAATCTCCCCATCCCAATGCTTCTGAACTTTTTCCCCGACACCATTGAGAAATTTCGTCCAAGCATCGCTTCGCCAACTCACGCTTCCCTTCCCTCTTCCACGACCATGCCAAAAGCAAAAGCCACAGTGTTCCCTGCTTGTAGTCTCTTTCAAGCCATTGTTTTGCCAACCCTATCGCCCTCTCACTTTCTCCTCTCCTTTGTGCTTGAAGTGGGGTCTCTGCAGTTTCAAACCTCAATGCGTGCCTCAAAACCATTTCCGTCATCGTTTCAGGTTTTTCGCTTTTGATGGCAGCATCAAGAGCGAGTTGAATTGTCAAGAGGGGCAATTCAGGTTCATTTGGCAAAACTTCTCTTTGAGTTTGAGCGAACTTTTCATCCCGAGCCAAATCAAAGAGTTGTTCCCATCTGCTGGGGTCGTCATAAAGGTGGTGGGCAAAATGGCGCAAGGCATAGTGGCTCTTGTGCTCCCGCCAACTTGCACACCAATTCAACAATTCCTTCCTCGCCTTCTCTACCTCCTCTTCTTCTAAAACTTTTCCAAACTCTTCTGCCAAAAGCGGATGGGCAAAAGCAAGAGTTTGTTCTTCATCTTCTTCCCCGACCGAAAGCCATCTCCTCACGACATGTTGGCGAAGCAAACCTCTCAAATCCCGAGCGGAAATCCCCAGTTGCTTCAGTTCACTTCCCCTAAGTGCTCCCTTCGCCTGCGTCAAAAAGGCGAACAATTTCCAAACGCTCTCTTCCTTGACAGTGGACTCCAACTGTCCAATTTGCTCCTTCACATACTTCCTGAGCCCGACAGGCTTTCTCTCCAACGCTTGATGGACATTTTGACCTTTCCTTGCCAATTCACCCAACTCGTCAAGGAGGTAGTGGACATACAGCGGAAACCCTTCCGTCTTTTGATGCAACAAATTCACAAACTCGTCATCGTCTGCAAACTTTGCCAACTCACCATCTCCCCATTTCCTCAGCCACTCTTTCAACTCATCTGGCGTGAGGGCATGGAGTGGGATGAATTCGGTGAAGCGAGCCCAACCTTTGAGGTAAGGTGGAAGTTCTCCTTTCTCATCCCATCGTCCTGAAACGACGAAGAAAACCCCATCAGGCAAATCACGAATTGGAGGGTGCTCCAAAATCGGCTCAGCCTCATCCAAACCGTCAAGAACCAAAATCAACTTCTCCCCTTGTGCAAGGGACAAGTTAGCCAACATGTTTTCCAAAACTGCCATTCTGCTGATAACATCTTCAGGCAAAGACAATGAGCTGCCGTTTGCTTCCGTCATCGCCCAAACTTGACCAATCAGATGAGCAAGGGCATTACCAAGTGAAGTGGCATATGGTGCGAGAGTTGGATGGCGGTTGAAGAAGTGATAGGCGGTGGCGACATTCGGCTGCTGCCTTACTCCCTTGAGCCAATTTGCCAGCAAAGTTGTCTTTCCGTAACCTGCAGGGGCATAGACTATGGCGACGCCTTTTGAGTTCTCGTTGATGAACTTGTCCAACTTTTGCAAAGGTTCTTTGCGACCGATGAAGGGACGGGTTGACAAATCTTGGATGAACTTTTCTGTTCGCTCCCTCAAACTGATGACAAGGTGTTCGCTTCCAAATTGGCTTCTCATTAGGCTCAAAATCTCTTCAACGCCTTTGCGGACAATGCCCACCTCTTTCCGGACTTCTTCCATCAACCGCTCAATTCCCTGAAGCCTTTGGTCAATGTCGGGCAGAAGGTGCGACCATTGGCGGACGATTTCAAGCACTTCGTCAACTTTTTCGCCCAATTGCTCCAATTCGCTCTTAACAGAGGCGAGGAGTTGGGTTTGAAGGAAATCGTTCAGTTCGGGTTGCTGCTCTAACTTCTTGGCGAAGAGGGCACGAAATCGCTCAAACCAAGTTGGCTGCCCTTTGACCTTTTGGACAAAAATTTCAGGTGGTTCACCAAAGCGATCCCTCAAATTGGAGAGAAGCAAGTTTGTCAAATTCTCAACAAACTCGCTTGCCCGCTCCGAACTCAAAACGCCTTCAGGCTGCAAGATGGCTTCAATGCGTTTTTGTGCCTCTTCCGAAATTTGGGTCAAAGTCGCTCCTTCCCGCAAATGCCTAAGGTCATCGGTCAATTGTCGCCTCACATCCTCAAGCCACTTGCGAGTTTCATCTGGAAAGGTTCGGGCGAAAGGAAAACGCTCCCAAAGTGAAGAGGAAGGCAATTCCCTCAAACATTCGTTGACAACATCCAAAGTAGCCTCAATGGCAGCCTGATGGAGGGCATTTTGCCAGTTCAAAGCATCTTTGGAGCGTTGAGATAGGCGGGAGAAGAATCTGCTGACAGCAACGCCAACAATGCGACAGAAAAGATCTTCAACTTGTTTTTCAACTCGTTTTTTAATGACGCCTTTAACGGCTTCTGCGAGGAATCCTGCTGCGACTGTCGCAAGGAAGAAGGGCTCCATAAACTTTCACCACCTTGTCAGTGAAAGTCACAAAAATTTTTACGACGACGAATTTGAATTGTCAATGTCCATGTCGTTAAATCGGCAAGTCGGCAGGTCGGCAAATCAGTAAGTCGGGATATGAGCAACATTGGTCATTGGCAAATTGAAAATTGTTGCGTCTTGTATCCTCGTCCCACGCCCCGCGTCCCCCGTCCCGATAAATCTCGGCTCACCAGAGGTTCGCTCTCCCATTTTTCGGCTGCTCAGGAGAGCAGCCCTCCGAATCAACGAATTTGTTGGAATTGATGCCACCAGATAGCAAATGCCAAGAAAGTAAGCAGCAAGACAACGATGCGCCCAATTGTTGTTGGAAGCAATCGGGCAAAAACCGATGGCTTTTCTCGCAACGGTTCTGCCTTCTCGTAGTGCACCACAACTTCTTTTCGTTCTTTCCCTCCCCACCAACTTAACGGTTGTCGTTTTCCTTCCTGCAAAATTTGCTCTTTGCCATCTGGCGTTGTTACAATCACTTCACGTTTATCGTTCGCTCCCTTGACTTTGATGCCTTCCATCGTTTTTTCTTCGCCAGGATCAAGACCAATTGATGCACCGTCAATCCAAACCCGATGCCTGTAGCGCAGAGGCGGTTCTTTCGGTGGAAGGAGCAAGTAAATGACGAGAAAGAAGCAGCCGACGATGAACCAAAGGATGGGCATTCGGACGGCTTGAATGGAAACAGGTTCGCTTTGAGCCTGCAAGGTTTTGCCCTGCCGCGTTACAGTGACAGCGATGAGCAAACGGTAATCGCCCCGCTTCGGCAAAGAGATTTGTCCTGTCAAGACCGAGCCTCTTCTGCGCAGCGGTGCTTCTGCAATACCCTTGCCTTCCATTTGAGCAACGATTTTTGCTTGCAAAGTTTCGTCGGATTCTCCAAAAGGTTGGTTTTGCATCAGCAACCTTGCGCGGACATTTACGGTCGTTTTCGTTTTGCTGCCGGGTTCGGGGAAGACTAAGTGCGGGTAAGGGATCGGCACAACTTGTATTGGCACGAAATTTGACCAAAATTCCTTCGTGACGATTTTCCCATTCCGCACCAAATCGGCTTGAGCCCGCACTCTGAGCCTGAATTCACCTGTTTGCGATGGGCGATAAGTTGAGGTGAAAATTCCGTCTCTCGCCTTGTCGTCGCCATGTGTCCCATCGTCCCAAAGGGGAACATTGTCAAGGAGTTGGTCGCCAGAGAAAACTTGTGCTGTTAAGAAAAGGCGTTTGACAATATCGTTGGGCGAAATGAATTCGCTATCTCGCTGCAACGCTGCTTGAATGGTGATGTAAGGGGCATCTTGTGCCCAGCCGAAAAGGTCACCTTGCTTTGGCTGAATGACGACCACTTGCCAAACTTCTTGGGCGAAAGCGACCGAAAGCAAAAAGGCGAGGGACAAAAAGCAAAAACTGAGCCACTTCATGAAACTTCACCTCACCATAAACTCGCCTGCACATCTATAGCACAATCTCGCTACTCGTTCGGGGAAAGCCTTGCCGCATTGGATGCATTTTCCTTCGTCGCAGTGATTGCAGATGCGCGCAACATACTCGGGGGAAAGGGCACCACAATTGAAGCAGCGATTGTTGTCACAACTGTAGCAAATCCTTGCAGCCCTCTCAGCGGAAAGCCGCCCGCACAAAACGCACTTTGCCATCTCTCTCACCTCCTCAATTTAGGCTCACCTTAGCGGTAGACCCAAAACTCACACCCTAAAGTTTGTCACACAGTCCAACGCAACTCAACAATTCGTCAAGGGTGATTGGTGTTCTCCGAACCAAGTTCAAACAAGCGATTTGCGCCAAAATTTAAAAATGCAAAGCGAATTGGATTGGCAAATTTCAACGATGGAGATGTCAAGGGATGAGAAAGCTGATGGTAGCGGTGACGGTGCTTTCAGTGTTGCTCGGTTTTGGAATGGCGCAAGTAGGGGTGGAAAAGGTCAACTATCACGGCTGGAAAAACGCTGTCAAGTTAAGCAACGGGCTGATTGAAGGCTATGTCACCACTGATGTCGGTCCCCGCATCATTGACATTCGCCCCGTCGGCGGTAACAACATCTTCTACGCTCGCAAGGACGAAATCGGAAAATCGGGCGAAAAGGAATTCAAACTTCGTGGTGGTTGGCGACCTTGGATTGCTTCCGAACGCTACGACATAACTTGGTTGCCCGACAATGTGCCCATCACTTACAAGCGGCTTAAGGACAGCACACTTCTCTCCTCCAGACCGACACCGTGTTAATAACGGGTTTGGTCGGAGGGCGGCTCTCCCGAGCCGCCGAAAAACAATCGGTGCGTCAAAAGACGCGCCCTCCGAGGCACTGCCGAAAGGAAAATCCAACAAAGCACGGACTGGAAGAACCTGTTAGCGGCATTCAAAAATCGTTGATGTCAAGTTGTATCCCAACGAGCCGTGCGTTAGGGTGACGGTAACCAGTTACTTATGCGGTTTGGAGTTTGCCGCCGAAGAAGGGAGAAAAAGAGCGGTTGCGCTTCTTTGGGGGGAGAACCGCACAAGGGAAATTAACCGTTACACCAACTGAACCCCGCTTTCTCTCGGTCGTTGAACGACCATAGCCGTAGTGGATTTTTCGCTTCAATATCCTCGTCGTGTTTGGGCGCCTTAGGTTGCGACAAACGCAGCCGGTGCGATGGTTGACGCCCACAGCGTCTGGAGGGCTGGTTGATAGGCGCAAGTTTCCCATCTCAACCGTGACGCTTTTCTGTAGGGCGCAGGGAGCTGGTCAGCGGCACCCATTCTTCCAGCCGCCGATAGGCGCCCAGTGGACAGAAGGCGCCCGCTTTGGCATCCCGCAACGCTTACCATTGTTCCAAGCAATTCTGCAAGCGCAGCCTGTTGCGTTCACCTTGTTGCTTCAACGATGTCTCATGCAGTAAGTCACATAGAGATGCGCTAAAATCAAACCGCTGTGATCAACGGTGACGCTGTTGGGACAGGAGCGTGATGGTTGTGTCGGTTTGGTCAGCGTTGTGGCATCACATGGCTCCCGAACTGTGGCTGGTAATTGTCGGTTTCCTGATTTTCGGCGTTGACCTGTTATTTCCGCGCTTACCTAAGCGCCTTTACGGTTGGTTGACACTGGCGGCGTTTGTCGGGGCATTGGGCTGGCTAGGGTGGCAGATCCAAGCAGGGTCACCAGAACTGGCGGAGGCTTACAAACAAGGAACTGCCTATTGGCTGACGACGACTTTCGTTGCCGACCCGTTGGCGCAGTTTTTCAAAGCCGCCGTCCTCATCGGCGCGATTTTAGTGGCGCTCGTTACCGTTGACTATGTAGAGCGACAAGTGCCTTTCGCACGCGCTGAGTTTTATGGCTTGATGGTCTTCGCCACTTTGGCGCTGTGTGTTATGGCGTCGGCGACGGAGCTCATCACGCTCTTTTTGTCCATTGAATTCGCGTCCATCGCGTCCTACATCCTTGCGGGTTATTTGCGAGACGAACCCAAGAGCGCGGAAGCGGGGTTGAAGTATTTCCTTGTCGGCGCAACGACGACGGCTGCCAGTCTCTATGGGATGTCGCTCATTTACGGGACGACAGGCACGACTCACCTTTACGAAATCGCCGAACGGTTGTTGCCCAGCCTCGGTGAACAAGGCGCCGCCTTTGCAGTTTCACCCCTTACACTGTTGGGCATTTTGTTGATGCTGGCGATGTTGGGCTTCAAGGTATCAATGGTGCCCTTTCACGGTTGGGCGCCTGACGCTTATGAAGGTGCACCGACACCTATCACGGCGTTCCTTTCCGTTGCGTCCAAAGCCGCAGGCATGGCGGCGCTGTCGCGGGTGTTGGCAGCCGCGTTCGGTCCTGCCAGCGCGGGTTGGCAATTGGTCTTGGCGTTCCTGTCCGTCGTGACGATGACCTTTGGCAACTTGGGCGCGATGTGGCAGCGCAACATTAAGCGCCTGATGGCGTATTCGTCCATCGCGCAAGTCGGTTACTTGCTCATCGGCATCGCCACCTTCACCGCCACTGATTGGCAAATCCTCACGGGGGCTCGCCCGCCCGCTCCGACAGACATGGGGTTGGCAGGCATCCTCTACTTCGTGCTGGGTTACGCCTTCGCCAACATGGCGGCTTTCGCCGTCATCATTTGGCTGGAAAACGCCCTCAACTCCAGCGAGATAGAAGACTACGAAGGCTTAGCGCAGCGCTCCCCGTTGGCGGCAGTGACGCTGACGATCGCCTTCCTGTCGCTCATCGGCATCCCACCGCTGGCAGGGTTTTTTGGTAAGTTTTTCCTGTTCGGTGCTGCCCTCAAAGCCGGGCTGGCATGGCTGGCAGTTGTCGGTGTCCTCAACAGCGTCGTTTCGGCGTTCTACTACCTTGAGGTTGTGCGGCGGATGTTCTTCTTTGAAGCGAAGCGCCCCGAACCGCTAACGACAACGGGTCTCGTCAGCAGCGCCGCTGTCATCGGCATCGCGGGGGCTTTTCTGTTGGGCATTTTCGTCAACCCGGCATTTCAGTGGGCGCAAAGTTCCTTGTCCGCCATCGTGACCCTAACCGTCAGCGCCAAGGCAGCGTTGTTGCCGTGAAGGTCATTGCAGGTCAAATAGTTCGTCCGTCGTCAAATCGCCGTCACGGTCGATGTCGCCCAAGCGGTGCTGTCTGAAAGAGTCGGCATTAAAGCCCCATCCGAAAGTCCCGCTGCGGTAAACGGGTGTGAAAGTTTTCGCGTGTCCGTCACACCACAGCGTATTGCCGACCTCGTTGTGGCGGGCGTGAAAAGTTGGGTAGGCACTGGATGGCGGTTCAAGGTAAGCGTTGGCTTCCAAAGTCGGCGCTGCATATGCCCATGTGTTCAAGCGAGCGGAATCCGCCAACCACACCGTTTCGGCGGGATTGGCGATTTGCGAAAGTGCGACGGGCATCGGCGTATAGCGGGGCGGTGGTCCGAAGGGGCTGAGATAGGCGTAGTTGTAACCGTAGCCCAAATGCCCGAAGGCAAAGTAACGCACTTCAGGGGCAAAGGACGGGCAGGCTTTCAGTTGGGCGTTGCGCATGTAAGGTTGCAAAAAGCCCCGTCCAAAATCAACGGTCTGGTTGGCGTAGTCCACAAAACCCCACCAGTAATGCTGCCAGTCGTCGTAACTGACGGGAAACAACCGCTCATCGTAATCTTGCGCATACTGCAAGCCCGCCAAACCAATTTGGCGCAAGTTGGACAAGCAAGAGGTTTGCCGTGCCTTTTCGCGGACGCGGCTGAACACGGGAAACAGGATTGCCGCCAAGATGGCGACAATCGCGATCACGACCAACAGTTCAATCAGCGTGAAGCCTCGGCACATTGCCGCTCACCTCGCTCCAGCGACCAGCGCTTTATGTCCCGCGAGGCAACCCTACTTCGTAGTTGACATTGCGCGCCTCAAAGAAGTTGACAAGTTCAGGCAGGTCAATTTGCGCTGCCATCCACTTCAACGGGTTGGGAGTGTTGAAATGAGCACCTAAGCCCAACTCTTCCAACCTTCGGTCGGTGACATAGCGGACATAGCCGTTCAGCGCATCAGCCGAAATCCCGATGAGCGGGCGCGGCAATACGGCGCGGTTGTAATCCTCCTCAATTGCAACCGCCTCCAAAATTAGCGCCTTCACTTGTTGTCCGAACTCCACTGTCATCACTTCTGGGTGCTCTTGGAGAAACTCCAAAATCAAGTGGATGCCGAAACTTAAGTGAAGGCTCTCGTCTTTCAGCACCCAGTCAATTATCGTGCACAAACCTCTCATCAACCCGCGCTGCCGAAACGCCAGCGCCAACGCAAAGCCCGAGTAGAAGAAGATGCCTTCCAGCACGACGAAGTAACCGATGAGGTTGTAAAGGAAGCGCTGTTTGCCTTCCACCGTGTTCAGGTCAAAGTTGTAGTCCAAGACAGCGTGCGTCAGGCGTTTTTGGAAATCTTCCTTCCTCGCTACGGCAGGATGGTCACGGTGAAGGTTGAACACTCGTTCGCGGTCAACGGGTAGCGTCTTGATGACATACTCAAAAGCCATCGTGTGGTTGACTTCCTCCCACGCTTGCCTCACCAAATACAGCCTTACTTCAGGCGCCGTCAAGCGCGGATACAGTGCCAAAATCAAGTTCGTCGTCACCAGCGATTCCATCGGGTTGAAGAAACCGAGCAGCATTTCAACGGCTTGTTTCTCTTCGTCAGTCAAGCGTTCGTGCCAATCCTGGAAATCATCGTGCAGCGGCGCCTCTTCGGGAAACCAAGTATTGTGTTTTGCTTGCTGCACATGGGCATATGCCCAAGGGTAGCGAAGTGGGAAAAGTTGCACAGGCTCAATTGGGTCACCGCCAATAAGCGTCCGCCGTTCCGCTGTCACACTACTTGCACCTCCTTCATCGCATCGCTTGTCTTCACTGACACGATTCACATTCACCGTCCAACGAACACACTGCACCGTCGCGCGCAACTTCCGCTTCCGTTTGCACAACCCATTTGGGTCGTTGCAGCGCTTTGTTGACTCGCACCGTTGACTGTTCCACTTGCATGCGAGGGTTGACAAAACAATAGTAGGTGCTCTTCAAACCCATCCGCCACGCTTGCAAGTAAACCTCTGCGACATCGGCAGGTCGTCGCGTGTTGTGGAACAAGTTGCGGCTAATTGCCATGTCCACCCACTTTTGCACCTTTGCTGCTACCCTCAGATAGGCTTCAGGCGAAACTTGAAAAGCAGTTGGGAAGCGTCGCTTCAAATCTTCGGGAACATCGTCCAACTCCTGCAAATCTCCCCTCGCTGCGATCAATTGCTCCCGAACACGCTCCCACAAACCGAGGCGCTTCAATTCAGCGACGAGCACAGGATTGAACTCAACGAACTTGCCTGACAGGGTTTGTCGGCTGAACAGATTGCTGAAGTAAGGGTCAAGGCTTGGGGATGTGCCTGCGATGAGGGCTATCGTTGCCGTCGGCGCGATTGCCATGACTGTCCCGTTACGCATCCCCTGCTTCACCTTCTCACGCACCATCGCCCAATCCAACCGCATCGTTCGGTCAACAGCGACAGGCTCGCCCCGTTCGCGCTCTAAATCGTCCAGTGTGTCTATCGGAACGCGCCCTTTTGCCCATTCGCTTTGAGCAAAACGCGGAAACACGCCTCGCTCCTTCGCCAACTCATGACTTGTCAAGATAGCGTGGTAAGAGACGAACTCTGCGATTTGGTCGGCTAACTCCGCTGCTTCGGGTTCATTGTAGGAAACACCCTTGCGTGCCAAAACTTCCGCAAACCCCATGATCCCTAAACCGACGGGTCGGTTTTGCAGGTTGCTCCGCTTAGCCTTTTCGGACGGATAAAGATTCAGGTCAATCACATTGTCCAAAGCCCGCATCGCCACTTTCACCGTTTCCGCCAGTCTGTCCCAATCAATGCTTCCGTCTTCGTTCAAATGCTGCGCCAAGTTAACGCTGCCCAAATTGCAAACGGCGATCTCATCGCGGTTGGTCGGCAATGCCACTTCCGTGCACAAGTTGAGGGAGTGGATGATGCCGATGCCTTTGAGCATGGAACGAGCGTTAGTTGCGTCTTTGAAGGTCAACCAAGGATGTCCCGTCTCCATCAGGCTGGCGAGAATTTTCAAGAACAGTTCGCGGGCTTTGACTTTGCGCCATGCCCGTTGAGGCAGTTCGCCTGCCTCCGCTTTCGCGATGTAGATGCGATAGTGCTCCGAAAACTCGCGTCCATAAACTTCTGTCAAGTCCGGCACATACAGCGGGTCAAACAGATACCAATCGTCATTCGCTTCCACGCGCCTCAAGAATTCGTCGGGGATGAACAGCGCCGTGTTGAGGGAAGGCGTGCGCAAGTAAGGGTCGCCAGAGTTTCGCTTCAAATCCAAAAAGGCTTCAATCTCCAAATGCCATGGTTCAAGGTAAACACACATCGTTCCCCGACGGCGTCCGCCTTGACTGATAGATTTGATGAGCGCGTCATACATGTGTAGGAACGGGATGAGTCCACCGCTTTTGCCGTTGACGCCCCTCACCGGCGAGCCGACAGCGCGAATTTTCGTGACCGCCGTCCCGATCCCGCCCGCATACTTAGCCAGCATCCCAAACTCGTATGCCGACTCCAGGATGTGGTCAAGGCTATCGTGGACATCGTAAAGGTAGCAAGATGCCAACTGGTGATGGGGAGTGCCGCTGTTGAACAGCGTCGGCGTGCTGGGTAGGTAACGGAGGGTTGACATCATCTCATAAAATCGCAACGCCCACTCGTTTCTGTCACTCTCGTTCAAAGCCAAACCCATCGCTACCCGCATCCATAACGCTTGAGGTGCTTCCAACACCTGCTGCGTTTCCACATCTCTCACCAAGTAACGGTCGTAGAGGGTGTAAAGCCCAATGTAAGGCAGTAGATGGTCACGCTCAGGCACAATAGCACATGCCAACCGATCCAAATCAAACCGCAGCAGGTCGGGGTGCAAAACCCCTCGCTCCACACCGTCTCGGATATAGCGTGGGAAATAGGTGGCGTAGTCAATGGCAAATGCACCTGTCGCTTCACGGAAAATTTGGAGCAGCATTAAACGAGCAGCGGCTCGTTCGTAGTCGGGATCAAATGCTATGTTCTGCACCGCTGCCATCAGCAATGTCGCTATGAGTTCGTCGTCAGACATCGCGGCGCTGCAAAAGGACATGGCGTCATCCAGCAATTGACGGCGCATCGGTTCAGGGAGTGTCGCCCGTTGCAGCAGTTCGTCTGCCCGCTGCACCACCGACTCCAAAGCCACCATCATCTGTCACCTCCGCGCTGGCATTGCAAACGCAAGGGCGCGGGCGGAAAAAGCCCCTTGATCAGGCGTTCACATCATCGGCAAAAGGGCACCAATGCGCACACAAACAAAAGCCTGCTGGGTGCCTGTATTTATTCCATTGACACCTGTTGCACCCTTGCATTGGGGTCACTGGGCGCGTCACTCAACACGCGAAGCGACGCGTCCCGGGGGCGGATGGGTCGGTCTTCGGGCTTCCGGATCGTCCTACTCGCCGCGCCTTCCCAGCGCCTTCATGGCGCCAGTGGCGTGTCGTGCTGCCGCAAGGTTGAGGTCGGCAGCACCAAGCGGCTTTCGTCCCCGGTCACCGCTGCGCGACAGCGCCGGATTTGCACCGGACTTCCCGGCACCCATCCGCACCACTTCTGTGACCGCAAGATATTGTGGTTTTGCGCGCTACCGACCACGATATCTTGCGTTCGCCATTATAGCCTGCATTGCCACCGCGTCAATAGCCAATTTGGCGAATTTTAACGGCACTTTTCGCGAAGATACGCCCTTAAAACGCGCAGAGTGCTGGGTCCCGCCTTTAGGGAAGGTGGAGGACTACCGCTGAACCCTCAAAAATGTTGAGGTGCCAATTGCCCCGTCCCGAGGTCGTTCAGCGGGACTACGGCGTGACGCGCTGGGGCAATTCGTAAGAAACAGGTGCCAATTGTCCGTCCTCAAACTGCAGTGGCAGTTCGTCCAACAGGACGAGCCGTCGGTTTTGCGCTGCCTCCGCCCACAACCCTTGCGAGATGTAAAGCACGCCCAAGGTGTTGGTATCGCGGATACGCACGACGCGTGCTTTTTCAGGGTCGCGCACCTTGGCGATTTCCAACGCCCACGCCAACGCTTGTCGGTCGTCCTCGGCGACAACAGGGATGCGGTCGCGCTCGATGAACCCACTAGTGAACACATTCACATGCGTTGCGTGCCAGTCCACCTTGTTGATGAGCCGCTTGGTCGTAATGTCTGCCAGCCCCAAACCGGCAGCGTTGCCGTGTGATTCCTCGGTCAAATCCAACACGACAATGACACGGGGCATTGGGTGTTTAGGTTCATTTTCGCCTGTGATCATCATCCGCCCGATAGTTTTCGTGTCCATACCCGTGCCCGAAATGTTTTTGCCCATCCGCTCCACGATGAGCACATCCAAACGGTTGAAAGGGATTTTGGGGCGGACACGCTTCCAGAACGATAGCAATTGCCGTTCGCCTGTTTCTATTTCGCTAGGGTGCAACGCCACCAAGCGGGCGACTTGGTGATAGCCGTTTTCAATCACCGCCAGCCCTGCCACGATGGGCAAGCGTCGCAACACCTCTTTCGCCATCAGCGGGATGTAGTGGCGCAAACTCCATGCTTTGTAAGTGTGTGCCGTATCGGCGCCCTCCCGCTTGCCCATCCCGACCGCCATCATCTTAAACAACCCGCTCTCGTGCGGACCAGAAAAGTCCGTGTGGTGCTTGATGCGGTTGACGACGATGATACCATCTGCGTTGGCAGCGAACTTATCGGTGTAAACGGGCACGCCATCCGCCATTCCGATGCGCTCCACTTCCATCGTCGCCCAAACGGGTGCGCCGACAAACTCTTCGGTGATGCCGTAACTGCGCAAGACGGCGACCTGCCCTTCCGCCGTCGCACCGCCGTGACTGCCCATCGCGGGGAACACAAATGGCTCACCGCCACATTCACGGACAAACTCCACGACCCCCTTGATGATTTCCGCGATGCATGCAATGCCCCGACTGCCTGCTGTGATGGCGATGCGCTTGCCCTTGATGCGGTCGGCAATTGCCAAACGCCGCAGTTGCTGCTTAGCCTCCTCCACCACATCGCCCACATGTTGGGCATAAAGGCGTTGCACAGCTCGCGCCATGCGGACACGGTCCAACATTGCAGGTCACCCACGCCATCATTGTAGCGCGTCCCCTCAGCGTCTCCTCGCATCGCTCACCCATAAACTCGCACCTCAAACACTCGCGCCGATTTGTCGCCGTTGGTGGCGTGGACGATTAGCCGAATGCCCGTCGCTAACTGTGGCTCAAATTGGTGAACGCGCTTGCGCTGGTAATTGCCTTCCACTTTCACCACCGTCTTTGCGCTGTCACCGTAAAGCACTTGCAGTTCGTAATCGCGCACCGTCTCCGGCTGCGGTCCCCAAATCATCCTTCGGTTCACCCAATCGCTGAAACTCAAGGTCAGTTCACGGTTCAAACCTGTGTCAAATGTCAAGTGCACTTCCCGGATGCGTTTCGGTTCGCGGAAATGCAACTCAAGCCACTGTGGCATCGGTTGCGTCGGATCTGATGCCCACCGGTTCTTGTGGGCGTAAACGCCGCGATGGACGCCGTTGATGACATTGATCGCTTCCCAACCCCTCACTTCACTGGACGCCTTCACTTCTGCCGTTCGGGCAATGTCATACGGGTCGCTGTTACTGATCCCGATGATGTAAGCGTCTTGCTTGAGCAACAGTTGCTGCAACTCTTTAATAGCCTCTTTGCCCAATTCTCGTGGCGTGCAGTTGTATCGGACACAAAGGGCTGCAGCCGTCCCGACCGCTTGCCCCATCACGCTACATGTTCCCATCACTCTGGTGCTGGCGTAAGCGACATGGGTGGTGCTGATGTTACGCCCTGCAAAAAGCAGGTTGACAATGTTGCGGGAGTAAAGGCTGCGAAACGGGATGTTGTAAAGGGGGACTTTGATGGCGATGTTTGGTGGCTCTTTCGTGTCAATCCCTTCAGGCGGATGCAAGTCAATAGGCCAACCGCCGTAAGCGACGCCGTCTTCAAAAACTTCCCCGTTTTGCAAATCGTGCTGCGTCAAAATGTGGTCGCCGAGGAAGCGCCTGCTGCCACGGGTGCAGGGCAAAAATCCGATCCACTCAAGCGCCCAATTTTCACTTTCGGGGTGCAGACCGCTGTTTTTGATGTGATCCCAAACGCCCAATGCGATTGACAACAGTTCGTCACGAATGCGTTCGTTTTCCTTGACAATGTTC
This sequence comes from bacterium HR17, assembly GCA_002898575.1. Lineage (NCBI taxonomy): Bacteria > Candidatus Fervidibacterota > Fervidibacteria > Fervidibacterales > Fervidibacteraceae > Fervidibacter > Candidatus Fervidibacter japonicus. The sequence goes on along the minus strand of BEHT01000042.1, from coordinate 8,517 downwards.
AAATGCCCGCCCCACTCCACCCACCAGTAGCCGTATTCCCAACTGCGGTGATGGCGATGGGGCAAATCCTCGCAGCGAGGAAACTTGCGGATCCAGTCAGGTGGCTTGAACGGCATCGGTCGGTCATATTTGCGGGTGATGAACAGGATGCTGCTGCCCATCGTTTTGTTGTCGGGTTTCGGTGGAGCCAGCGATTCGCCGAACTCATCGCGCCCTTCGCGTCCGACACGATAATCGGCACCCGCCTCTACTCCCAACCTTCCGTTGCCGCTGCAGTCAATGAAAATTTTGCCCCGAACGGTGAACACATCTTCGGTGCTGTTGCGCAGCGCAAAGATGGCGCCGATGCGGTTGTCACTTGCCATTTGCACTCCAACGCAACCAGTGTTGAGCAGCAGTGTGATGTTGGGCTCTCTCTTGACCCATTCGTAAAGCAGCAAATCCCACATGCTCGCACTTCTTTGCGGATTTCGGACAGCGCACTCCAACCTCAACTCTTCCAAAATCCCTGTCTCGCGGGCATCAGTATCATTTCTGCCACCATGACAATCAGCGCCGACGATATGCATCCGAATTTCGCTGGATGAATTCCCGCCCAAAACAGGTCGGTCTTGGATGAGCACTACAGATGCGCCGTTGCGGGCAGCAGCAATTGCTGCACAAACACCAGCCATCCCACCACCGACAACAACGACATCGGCATCCAAATTTTTTGCCGTCACGACCCGACTCACGCCCAACGCAGTCACCGGCGTTTCACCTCTTTCCGTTGTAGGGGTTGCAGCCTTTTGTGCTCTCCAAAACACATCGGAGAACCCATCATCGCCAAAAGTCAACCCCAATGTCCCCAACGCTGTCGCTTGCAACCACTGGCGCCTTGTTGCCATCAGCCATCACCTCGTGCGAATGCGTTCATCGGCTTAATGCTTCATGACACATACAAAAACGCGGTCTCAAAAACTGTTTCACGCATCTCGCGACGATGCTGAGTGGCAGATGATTGCTTGCATCCACAAACCGCCTGCGAAAAGCGAAAGTCCACCTGCCCCAAAAATTGAGCATCCCTCCCTCGCGCCAAGCGCTGTGGTGCGAGAAAGCAGTGTGCTGTCCGCCCTCACGAATATGTGTCCAGAATCGGGTAGCCAAACTGCTGGGCGTAAGCGAACCAAGCGGAGCGCATTTGTTTGCCGATCAACGAAGAGGTGAACGGTTTTTGTGCAAGTCGTGTCAACGGGACGACGCCGATAACCGCGTTAGTGACAAAGGCTTCCTCTGCGCCTTGCAAAATCCGCAACGGCAGCGGGTGCACGCGAACTACCCAGCCGAGGGAATCGGCAAGGTCAAGCACCAATGAGCGGGCTATCCCCGCAAGCAAACCTTCTTCGGTCGGCGCTGTCCATAGCGCTCCGTCGTGGACGACAAACAAGTTCGTTGTCGTGCCCTCCGTCAAGTTGCCGTCGGTGTTGAGCCAAATCGCTTCGTGCGCCCCTTGATTGCGCGCATATTGGTAGGCAAGGAGATGCGCGAAGTAGGCGGTCACTTTGAATTGCCACACCGGCAACTCTTTGGGACGACGCCACGGGGCGATCACGGCTACCCATCCGTCCTCATGGCGCCGGTCAAAATCAGGCGGTAAAGCAACGGCATGAATCACGACGGTGGGTTCATCGCCACGCACAACCCACCAACCGACTTGTGGGTCAACGCGACCGGGAGTGACCGTTATCCGCACCCGCAAGTCCTGACCGTATCGCAGAGCGCTGCGGTTGGCTCTTATCGTCGCGTAAACCCATTCAGCAAGCGTTTCTTTGCCGAAAGGCACCTGCCATCCCAAAACCTGACAACTCGTTATGAGCCGTTCCAAATGGCGTTCTAAAGCGACCGCCTTTCCGTTCCATGTTCGGAAAGTCTCAAACACCCCGACGCCGTAAAGAAAGCCGAAGTCAAAACTGCTGACGGACGCGTCCGACGCTGCAACAAGGTCGCCGTTAACGCATGCAATCAATTATTTCGCACCTCCGTTGGGGCATGCGGCGTCACCGCGCTGCCGTCGAGGGTTCAACCTCACTACAATTTTGGGGAAGTTGTCGCCAGGCGGAGCGGATATCATGTGCCCCACAACTTGCGGTGAGACTCACCGCCGGCACCCGCTTCGGTGATGACACCCGTGATGAGTGCCCATTCGGTCAGGTCGTAAAGCGTGCGGTCTTGCGGGATACTCAAGGGCGCGATAGGTGGGGCGACGCCGCGCATCGGTTCATGCCAAGGCAGCGGTAAGCCTTTTTCGGAGGTGGCGATGCTCCAAACGGGCACACCCGCTTGGCGTGCGGCGTGCGCTAACGGGCGTGTGCCGACTTTGTGCACAAGCCCATCGGGGCAAAGGGCGTCAGCGCCGATGACCATCGCGCTGCACTGCGGCAGCCACGCGAACGCCTGCAGGTCGGCGACCAAAAGGACATTCCCGCCTGCGCGCCTCACGCGTTGCGCCAACAGCCGCCCTTCGCCGCCGGGCAACGCTATGGGGCAAATGACCCGTATGCGTTTGCCTGATCGGTGGGCGTGAACGAGGGCTCGGAAGACCAGCGAACTGAACGAGTGGGTCAACACCGTTCCGTCTGGCAGCCATGCAGCGGCGTGCGAGACGGCGGCTTCCTCGTGGGCGATGAGCGCCGCGACAAAATCGCGCAAAGCCCTGCCGAGTTGGTCAGGGTGCTCCGCTGACGCAGCGACGAGGTTTTTTAGGTGCCACAGCGGCGCCATCGCAGGATGGGCGCGGTGCAACCGTTCAGCCGCTGCGATCAAATCAAACGGTGTGACTTGCTTTGCTATGCGGGCGAACAGGTGAGCGGCTTTGCGGGTGAGCGTTGAAGCGCCTGACCGGCGGTCATCGCACAAGCGCTGCAAACTGGTTTGCCAGTCCATCGTCACTCACCTGCCGCAAGCAGGCAGACGCAGTTGTGCCAAACTTTTGTGAGGCACAAATGTCCGATTTGACGGAGGGAACGGACGCATGGAAACGGCGAAAAAATCGGGCTACAGCCACACGCTCAATTTGCCCAAGACCGATTTCCCGCAGAAAGCCAACTTGCCCGTGCGTGAGCCGGAAATTCAGCGATGGTGGAAAGAGCGGCGCATTTACGAGAAGATGCTCGCCCGCCGCAAGGCGCAAGGGGCACCGCCCTTCATTTTGCACGACGGTCCGCCCTACTCCAACGGCGACATCCATATCGGGCATGCGTTGAACAAGGTGCTCAAGGACATCGTGAACAAGTTTGCCGCACTGCGGGGCTACTTCACACCCTATGTGCCTGGCTGGGACAATCACGGCTTGCCCATTGAGCACCGCGTCCAAGAGGAACTCATCGCTGAAGGCAAATGGGCGCCGGGCGAACCGATGAGCGATGCCGTGAGGCGCGAACTGCGGCAGCGCTGCCGTAAGTTCGCCGAGTTTTGGTCGTGGCGGCAAAACGAGCAGTTTCAACGGCTCGGTGTCTTCGGCGATTGGGAACACCCCTACTTCACAATGGACTACGCCTTTGAGGCTAAGTTGGTGGAGATTTTTGGCGAACTTTACGAGCGCGGCTACATCTACCGCGGTTTCAAAACTGTCCACTGGTGCTACCACTGCATGACAGCCCTCGCTGAAGCCGAACTGGAGTATCACGAGAAGGAGTCGCCCAGCATTTGGGTGCGGTTTAGGTTGAAAGGAGATGAGGGGCAAGGGACATGGGACGACGAAGCGTTTGGCGGCGAAATTTACGCCCTCGTTTGGACGACGACGCCGTGGACTATCCCAGGCAACACGGGCATCATGGTGCACCCTGAGTTTGAGTACGCTCTGGTGCAAGTGGGGAGCAGGGCAAGGGATACGGGTCGGGAAGCGTATTTGGTGGCGAAAGGGCTGTTGCCAATCGTTGCCGAGGAACTGGGTTGGCAGGAGTATCGCATCGTGCGAAACTTCGTCGGTGAACAGTTGCGTGGGTGGGTGTTTACGCATCCCCTTTACCACCGCCCGTCGCCCATCGTGACGGCGGAGTTCGTCACCCTCGAGCAAGGCTCAGGGCTGGTCCACACCGCGCCTGGGCACGGTCCTGAAGACTACGAGGTCGGCGTGCGCGAAGGGCTGCCAATTTTGAGCCCCGTGGACGAACGGGGACGATTTACGGCGGAGGCCGGCGAGCGCTTGCACGGGTTGTTCGTGCACACGGAAGGCAATCAAGCGGTGATGGCGTGGCTGGCGGAAGTCGGCGCCCTGCTCAAAACGGGCACTATCCGCCACAACTACCCGCATTGTTGGCGCTGTCGCAACCCTGTCATCTTCCGCGCGACGACGCAGTGGTTCATGAGCATTGACCATGACCATCATCGGCAAAAGTGCCTGGAAGCGATTGAACGGGTCAAGTGGGTGCCCGAAGAGGGCAAAAGCCGCATCACAGCGATGGTGCAAAACCGTCCCGATTGGTGCTTGAGCCGCCAGCGGGCGTGGGGCGTCGGCATCCCTGTGTTCTACTGCCGAAGTTGCGGGCAACCCGTCGTCACCCGCAAGACCATCCAAAGTGTCGCAGAATGGGTGCGCAAGGAAGGGTCGGACGCATGGTTTGACCGCAGCGCCAAAGAGTTGCTACCCGAAGGCTTCCGGTGCCCACATTGCAACGGCGACACATTCACGAAAGAAACGGATGTGCTGGATGTTTGGTTTGACAGCGGTTGCACCCATCGGGCGGTGTTGGAGACGCATCCCGATTTGCGCTGGCCAGCGGACATGTATTTGGAAGGCAGCGACCAACATCGGGGTTGGTTCAACTCGTCGCTGATGGTGGCGGTCGCAACGAAAGGCGATGCACCTTACCGCACTGTCCTGACGCACGGCTTCGTCGTGGACGAGCAAGGGCGGGCGATGCACAAAAGTTTGGGCAATGTCGTCGCCCCTGAAGAAATCATCCGCCAATACGGCGCCGATGTGTTGCGGCTATGGGTTTGCGCGTCCGACTACACGCAGGATGTGCGGCTTGGTCCCGAAATCCTCAAGCGCTTGGCAGATGCCTATTTCCGCTTCCGCAACACCTTGCGATTTGCGTTGGGCAACCTGTTTGACTTTGACCCTGACCGGCATGCCGTCCCTTACGAGCAACTGACCGAATTGGACAAGTTCCTGCTTCATCGGCTCGCAGAGGTCGTGGACGAAGTGACAGCGGCTTACGAGGACTTTGACTATCCGCGCGTCTTTCAAACGCTGCAGCGCTTTTGCGCCGTTGACCTTTCAGCGTTCTACTTTGATGTCCTCAAAGACTGCCTCTACTGTGACGCTGCCGATGACCCCCGCCGGCGCAGTGCCCAGACGGTCATCTTTGAGATAGCTAAATCCCTTTGCGTGATGCTGTTTCCGATGATGAGTCACACGGCGGAAGAGGCATGGCAACATTTGCCCCAATGGGGCAGAGGGCGTGGGACAGAGGGCGGAAAACCTGAAAGCGTGGCGCTGGCGGATTGGGTGCAGCCGCCTCAAGAGTGGCGCAACGGGCAGTTGGCAGAACGGTGGCGACAGTTGCTGCGCCTTCGTGACGAAGTGAACGGCGCCCTTGAAGCCGCCAAGACCGAACGACGCGTGCTCAACCCTTTGGAGGCGAAAGTGACGCTGCTGACTGACGCTGCGTTGGCGGACTTTCTCGGTTCTTTTTCTGTCCCGCTGGCAGAAGTCTTCATCGTCTCGCAGGTGGAAGTGCGAACGGAAGGCACACACCCGCATGCGGTGGCTGCAGAGGAGTTTCCGAACTTGCGCATCGTGGTGGAGTTGGCGCCGGGCAGAAAATGTGCCCGATGTTGGCAACGCAAAGAGAGTGTCGGAAACGATAGCGCCTATCCCGATTTGTGCGCCCGCTGCGTCGCGGTGGTGCGTCAACGGCGATGAGCGACGGCAGACGAGAAAGGGCAATTCATCGTCGGAGAAGCCGCGCAACCGCCACTCTTTGAGCCAGTAAGTTCACGCCCACATTGCGGATATTGCCAAGTTAGATGCTTTCTAAAGAGCGGCAACTTTCCACTAATTTTGCCTTCGCACCAAATCCTAAAAGTCCTATCCAACCCAACGATCTGTCCTCATCGTGGCATAGCGACAGCCTTGAGGTCAAAGGGCGTTGACCTTCAAGAGACCAAGACGGCTCAGTGTTAGGCGGACCTTTAGAGGAACCCCTCTTCGCACAATTGTTAAAAGTTTTTCCCGAGGTGCAAGGTGATGGAGGGGAGAGGGAGATTTGGACAGCGATGGAGACACCAAACCTCGTCTGCAAAACTGTTCAAGGGTTGGTTTGTTTCTGGGGCGTGTTATTAGTGAAAGTGGGCAGGTGAGAGAGATGATGAGGCGATTGATACTGATAGGTGGCATCTTGAGTATCATTGCTGCGTGGGCAGTGGAGCAACCGAAAGTGACAGTTCAAGGGACACTCAAAGGCTATTTCTTAACACCAAAGGGGGAACTCGTCCGCCGCAGTGTAACCTTGACCAGTTCCGCCGTCAGCGAACCACCAAAAGAGCAACTTCATCTGCTCTGGGCAGGCTATTACTTTGAAGGACGGCTCAAAAGCGCACAGCCGATCAAAAGCCTTACCGTCTTTGCAGGCGACCAGCCGATCTGGAAGCGGGAATTTCCCAAAAGTATTTTGCAAAGTGCTGTGCCCGATTTGAAATTACCCTTGCAACTTCACACCCGCTACGGCGACTCTTGCAAAGTTCACATAGTTTTTGAAGATGACACCGTTGCCGAATTGCCGTTACATCCTGTAGAGGTGCAGTTCAAACCCATCTTGCCCTTAAGAGTTGACTGGCTGGATTTGGTGCGCATCAAAGCGGTCAAAGAATTCCTCGCTCGCTATGGCGACCGTCTCTTCCCCGGCTGGAATGCCGAACGGGTTCCCTTTGCCCTTCAAGGTGAAGGCGGGCAATGGGTCTTCATCAACCATCCCCAGCCTCCTAAAGGCGCCCGGCGTTATCGTGGTCCAAGTCCTCTTAGAGGAAGCATCTGGATGATTGACCGATGGTTGACATTTGATGACCATCCTGAAGCGGCGGAAGCACCGGAAATTGAAGGAATTAGAACTGTCGTTTTGCCATTTTGTCCTTATTGGTTCGCCCTGCCCGATTACGAGAGCCAACGCAATACCCCAGAAGCATTGATGCGATTAGCGACCATCCTGCATGAATGCTTCCACGCTTGGTATGCCCGACAACCTTTTCAACGGTTAGCCGTTAACTTGCCAAGCAACTGGCTGGCAACGAACGAATTTGCTCGCATTTTAGGTGTCCTCAAAAGCGTAGAAACTGAGTTGCTAAACCAAGCCCTTACCACTCAAGACATTGACCGAAGAAATGAAGCCTTGCAGCGCTTTTTGGCACTAAGACGGTTTCCGCCCGATAAGCCCGAATACCAGACCGCGCTGAAAGCAGGGCAGACATTTGAACTGGCAGAAGGCGTCGCCAGTGTCCTTGAAGACCGAGCATTCAAGTTGTTAATGGAACGATGGGATGAATACCACCCGCTGCTGAGCATAGATCCTTTTCTGCCCAAACAACAAGTCTATTTGCCGGCGCGTTGGCGAAGTTACCCTAACTCCCATTACTTCACCGGCGCTGCCCAACTGACCCTCTTGGAGCAATTCGGGTTTGACTGGAGACAGCATTTGCGAACCGCCGGCTTTCGGAGAACTCTGGATGAAGTGCTTTCAAAAGTTGTCGCTTCAAAGGCTGTTGCTTGGAAAGCGCTTTCACCAGAGCAGGAATCAAAGATGGCGCAAGCTATTTGGAAGCAGGTGGATGAACGGTTGGCAGTGTTGAAGCAAGTGGAAGCAGAGATCCAAGAGCAAGGCTTTGAGGAGTTCTTCAAGCGCTTGAGGGGAGAGAAAATGGGTTTGTGGGTGAAGGTGGAGTTCCCGAGAGATGTTCTTTCTCATCTCTCCTTTCCACGATTACCCATAAACGGTCAGTGGCAAGAGAGTTTGGATGTCTCCGTATGGGATTGCCGAGCGGAAGTTCGTCGGCTTTGTTGGGTCAGTCAAGAGACGATGCGATCGCTGGTCGTTCGGTTTTATTTGCCGATGGAAAAAGACGAAGTTTTTTGGTTTCGGTGGTGGGGGCGTGATTTGGAGGTGAAAGGAGAAGGTTTTGAGTTGTATGTGCCGCAGGCACGCTTCGTTAAGACAAAGGAGTGCCTGTGGTTGGTCGGTCAAAGCCGCTCCTTAAGCGGCGAAAACCCTTTGTGGGCAAGAAGGATGACGAACATGAAGCGCGCTGGTTGGCTCGTAACATCACTGACGCTTTTGCTGGCGATGCCCAGCGACGAAGTTCGGTCACAAGTTCCTGAAGGAGTAACCGTGACGGCTACCATTACGGGAAACTTCCGCGACGCCGACACGGGTCAAATCACTCATTTGACCCTGAATGGATTGGACGAAACGAACAACCCGCCCGGCAATTGGCACACCATCGTTGACGAACGATACACCTTGAGCATCACGGTGGAGAGCG
>BEHT01000041.1 GCA_002898575.1 bacterium HR17 | reverse complement strand
AGCCTCCGCACCTCGTCGCGAAATTGGATGAACCACCGTAAGGAAGTGTAGCATCGGTCGGAACAGTAATTGGTAGCGTCGGGGCTCGTCCCCGACGGAAGTTGAACAACCGTCGCCCACAAGGGACGGAATTAAACTACCGTCGCCCATAAAGGGCGACGCTACCGATGTGGGGTTTTCAACGGTCGTCACCGTTATTTCGGTAGCGTTGGGGCTTGTCCCCGACGGTCGTTTGAACTGCCGTCGTCCACGAGGGACGACGCTACCTCAATTCATCGGTAGCGTCGGGGTTTATCCCTGACGGTCGTTAAACACAAGGGGTCATAGTTCCTTCAAAAGCCGCTCATATTGCTCGTGCGAACCGATCCAGAACCACACGATCGTGTCCCCCTCTTTTACACCCAAAGCCCGATAGTAGCGGGTGATTCGGACGGAGTAAATTAGCTTTGTCGGGTGAACTTGCTTGAACCCTAAACTCGGGTGAAATGGGTTTTGCAGAAATAACCGATATGCAGCCTTTGCTCTCTCTTGAACAGATGGTGGAAGGCACTGAAATGCTTTCCGAAATCGTTCCGTTGTGCGTGACTTCATAAGGCATCAGGGTCAAGAGGTTTCGTTTCCCCTTCGTGATGCTCCTTCAACGCTTCCTCCGCCAATTGGGCAAGTTTATCTTGAGATAAAGCGAATAACTCTTCCCATCGCCGTTCGGCTTCCAATTCTTCCAAAATCCAAGCCGCCACGAGGTTCTGTTCATCCTCAGGCAATTGGTTCAGCCGCTCAATCGCCTTACGAAGCAGTTCCGTCACGGCACAATCACCTCAGGCGGAGCAAATCATCCGCTTCAAATTATACTTCAATAGCCGTTGCCTTTGCAAATCCCTTCAACTGCATTACCTCGGTAGCGTCGGGGTTTATCCCCGACGGATATTACCGCCGTCGCCCACGAGGGACGACGCTACTTTGTTTTGGATTTTCTAACGACCGTCGCCCGCAAGGGGCGACGCGACCGATTTTGGAGGTTTCAACCATCGTCGCCGTTATTTCGGTAGCGTCGGGGTTTATCCCCGACGGATGTAACTGCCGTCGTCCACAAGGGACGACGCTACTTATTTTGCAAACTCACACGATAGGTTCATCCCATTGCCCTAACCATGGATATTCCTCAAGTTCTTCAACCAACCCTGACCTAACAGGGTTAGTCATGATGTAGTCGCTGATCGTTGCTAAATCCTCGTCTCGTCTCACTATATGCTCGTAAAACCCCCGCTGCCAAAGTTTTCCTTGTCCTCCATGTCGCCAGTAATGGCGTGTGGTAACGCTTTTTAATGCTCCGATGAACCGTTCCAGCGATTGGCAATTTTCTTTTGCTTGAACCAATACATGAAGGTGGTCAGGCATCAAGCAGAAGGCGATGATACCATAGCCGTATCGCTGGGCAACTGTCCGCAAAGTAGTGATAACAGTGTCGTTAAGTGCGGGATTTTTGAAAAGTTTCTTGCCTTTGTAAGTGCCGATGATGACATGGTAGCAACGATATGGTTGGGAGTAGTCAAAGTCCGGCAACCGTAAAGACCTGCGGCGACGAAAAGTTTTGTAATCCTTCCAATTTTGCATAACCATCTTCACCAATTGTTTCGGGTTCATAACTACCTCATTTCAACTGCAGTTCATTGGTAGCGTCGGGGCTTGTCCCCGACGGAAGTTGAACAACCGTCGCCCACAAGGGACGGCATTAAACTACCGTCGCCCATAAAGGGCGACGCTACCGATGTGGGGTTTTCAACGGTCGTCACCGTTATTTCGGTAGCGTCGGGGCTTGTCCCCGACGGTCGTTTGAACTGCCGTCGTCCACAAGGGACGACGCTACCTCAATTCATCGGTAGCGTCGGGGTTTATCCCCGACGGATGTAACTGCCGTCGTCCACAAGGGACGACGCTACCTCAATGGTAGCGTCGGGGTTTATCCCCGACGGATATTACCGCTGTCGCCCACGAGGGACGACGCTACTTTGTTTTGGATTTTCTAACGACCGTCGCCCGCAAGGGGTGACGCGACATCACGCTCCTATACATCTCCAGCAACCTCTCCATCACCCGTTCATAAGAAAACCGCATTGCATGTTGGCGCAGTTGTCCCCGATCCCAGTCAGCATCCAGAACTTCCAAGATTCTCGTTGCCGCTTCTTCCGGGTTGCGCGAATGAACCAACCGACCAACTTGACCGTCAGCGACAATTTCAGGGATGCCCCCAACTGCCGTCGCTACGACAGGGGTCCCGCAAGCAAGAGCCTCAATCAATACAGTCGGCAAACCTTCTTTGTGGCTCAGTAAGCAAAAGACATCCCCGACATTCATCCATAGAGCGATACGGTCGTGAGGTTGTGAGCCTACAAAATGCACTCGCTGGGCGATGCCCAATTGCTCAGCCAATCGCTGCAAATTTGCCCGCTCATAGCCGTCGCCGACGAGCAATAGGTCTATGTCGGGACGATGCTTCAGCACGATTGCGGCAGCGTTAAGCAACAAATCCAACCCCTTAACAGGGACGAGCCGACCGACATAGAGCAAATAGCGCTTATGCTCATCCAAGCCCAGTCGCCGTCTCGCTTCCTCACGAGGCATCATACTGAACTTGTCCACATCCACGCCGTTCGGCACCACCCAAATCTTGCCCGTTTCCCCATTTCCCCGTTTCCCCGTTTCCATCAATTCCTTTGCCTGTTTCGCCAAATCACCGCTGACCGCCCGCACTGCATCGGCATGGCTTATTGTCCATCGCACTAACCGTTTTTGCAATCGTGATTCGTTTGGAATCGTATGGACATCTGTGCCATGAACGTGAACCACACTTGGTTTGCCGAACTTTTGACCCAACCACGCTGCTGCGAACCCATCGGGGATAGCAAATTGACCTTCAACGATATCAAAGTCGGCGGGGCGGCAATTCGGCAAATCGGCAGTTCTCAGACAGTGCCAGTAACTGAGCGCAACGGAGAAAGTCATCCAGACCCACGAATTGATTTTAGGCAAGACAATCCGGCGTGGGTGAAGCACCCTGACACCAGCAATCGTCTCTTCAAACGGCAAGGTTTTGTATCGCCGCCATTTGGCACTCAGTTTGTCAAAGAACGGTGGAACCCAAGGGTGAGGCACAAAAACGGTGATGTCGCAATGCTTTGAAAGGTGCCGAACCTGCTCCACGACAAATGAACCGGCGTTTGGATTTTTGTAGTTCGGGAACAAGTGGGACGAAAGAACGAGCAGCCTCATTGCTGTTTCGCCTCTTTATCCCGCTGTTTTCACCATGTCTCCGCACCTGCGCTTCACCAGTTCATTACAGTTCACTCAACCGCTTCATGAAAACTTCTCCATCCCAATTTTCCACGAAAAACCTCGGAAGCCGGTAAAGGTCATCGTTTTCATTGACAGTTCTATGTATCACCGCACAAGCCGCTTCAAATCCGGCGTCTTGCACCAACTGTCTTGTTGCTGCGTTACCTCGCCCATAAGGATAAGCAAACCAACGGATAGGACGATTTAGCCTTTCTTCAAGTTGCCGTTTGCTCGCCACAATTTCCTGCCATTGTAATTCTGGCGGAAGGACAGATAAATCGGGATGATTGACCGTGTGGGCACCGATTTCCACCAAACCGTCCCGGCTGATTTCAAGTAACTCGTCAGCCGTCATAACACGACAGTCATCACGCCCTTCTCCTTCTGCACCTAATCGTTGACGCAGTTGCTCTATCACCTTTTCGCGTTCGTTGGGTGACAGCGGAGTCAAACTGTCGTGAATTTCGTGATATGCCTTCAACCGTTCCTCAGGTGTTGCCAATTGCCAATGGCGCTTCTGCCCATTGATGTCTAGATAAACTTCATTTGCCTTGCAATCAAGCAGGAGCAGTCGTTCAAGTTCGTCCCAATAAAACTCCCTTTTTGTCCCCACAAAGCCTGTGGACACGAAAACCGTTGCTGGCGCGCCGTAGCGTTCTAAAAGGGGCTTTGCGTTCCAAAGATTGTCGGCGTAGCCGTCATCAAAAGTGACCACGATTGCTTTATCGGGCACATTGCCGTTGCGCAAACGAGTGACCAATTCGGACAAACTGATTGGCGTAAAGTAGCGCGTTATGACTTCCAACTGCTCAGCGAACCGAGATGGGCTGACCCACAGCCTGCGGGGTGAATTAGGCAGGTCAGCGATTCGGTGATAGCAAAGGATGATTGCCCCGTGCTGGGGCACAATTACCCGCCTCAATCGCCGCCATAATCGCCTCATCCGGGGTAAACCGCGAATTCTCAGGGCTAATCACCTCAGACAGGAAAAACGCGGCTGCCGATTTCAGGTTTTCAACGGTCGCCGTTATTTCGGTAGCGTCGGGGTTTATCCCCGACGGATGTAACTGCCGTCGCTCATAAGGGGCGACGCGACCTCAATTCATCGGTAGCGTCGGGGCTTGCCCCTGACGGCCGTTTATAGTTTATGGAAAGGCAACGGCGTTTTCCTCACCATCAATGGGCTGCAGGCGGTAACCGTGCCGCTCCAAAAACGCCACCAAATCCGTCGGGGTGTAACCGAACCGCGCCATCGTGTGCCGGTTAATCTCTGTGATGATGACAGGGCGCAATGCGCTGAGCACCCATTGGGCACCTTGCAACACCAGCAACTCAGCACCTTCAACATCCATCTTGATGAGGTCTATTCGGTTGATGTCGTTGCACTTGCAGTATTTGTCCAGTGATGTCACTTGCACTGTCACCTCACTGACAACGGGCGAAATTTCGGGGGTGGACAGGCTATTGGCGCTATTATCCTTTGTCAAGTAGAGTTTCATCGTCCCCTCAGAATCGGACACCGCAAAAGGCTCAACTTTTACTTGACGGCATCGGTTGAGGCGAATGTGCCAAATCAACTTACGGCGCTCCGAAGGAGAGGGCTCAAAGGCGATCACCTTACCTGTTGGTCCGACCAAGTTTGCTGCCAGTAGCGTGTAGAAACCATGATGGGCACCAAGGTCAAAAACGACCATCCCCGGCTGAAGGTAACTCTTCATGAAGGCTTGCGTGTTGGATTCATAACACCGCTGATAAATGCGATGGCTAGTAGAGTCATACCAAGCCAACCACCATGCCCCAAAGTCTAATCATATTGGCAAGGGCAACCAGGGAGACAAAAACTTTCTGAGGATCCAGATTTTGTCCCGCAAGGGCTTTCGCAGGAAACGAATGAGGCGTTCCATTCGTTTTGTCACCTCACTCATAGTTCCCTTAAAATCTCTATCAACCGCTTAGCCCGATGGTCTAAAGTGTGTTCGGAATAAGCGCGTTTTTGAGCGGCTTCCGCAATTCGGCGGCGCTCCCTTTCGTCCCGTAAGTAGCGGTCAATCAGTTCCTTCAACTCTTCAAACGACCGGAAGTAAACAATCTCTTTGCCCGGCTCATACATCTCGGGCAGTTCAGGCTTGAAGTCCGTAAGTTGGAATGCACCACAACCTGCAATCTCATGAGTTTTGAAATTTACACCTGTAATGAGTTGTGTTGGTTGAAGGTTCAAAACGGTGCGGGCGGCATTGAAGGCTTTGACCATGCCTGTTTCGTCCAAAGCGCTTCCTACCACATAAGGTCTAAGCGATTGAACGGGCGTTCGTTCCCAACCGTAGCCCCAAACTTTCATCCGGTAACTATTGATGGCTAATTTCCCCAACATGGTTCCACGGTCGTCTAGACGACCGACATAGCAAAGGTCAGCCTCAAACTCTTTACGCTCCATGGGCGAGAGCGAAACTTTTTTGTGAACCTCTGGGTCACAACCATAAGGCAAATGCTCAGCCCGATAGCCCAACGCTTGCACCTTCTGAACCCAACCTCGGTCTATTGTGAAAAAGATGTCGTAGAAGCCGAGCGATGCGCGAATATTGGGGAAGTTCATCGGGTCGTCACCCATCCAATTGATGAGCAACCCTTTGTTGTGTTCACGGATGCGACAGAGGGTTTGCGGGTAGATCGTTTCGCCCTTCAGGACAAAGATGAGGTCGTAACGGCGTCTTGTGGCGATTTGGAGCAACTTAAATTGCATCAACAACCGTTGAACTCGTCGCCCGCCCCGAATTTTGGAATAAATCCGTTCCGGGATGACCGCCTGCCGGTAATCAAACACCGTCACCTCGTGTCCCAACTTCCTCAACGCCTTTACCCACAACCGCCCCGAACTGTGCACAGGACCAAAGTAAGGTGCGACGAAAAGAATGGTCATGGCAACACTCCCTCCAACAAACCACTTAACCGGGCAACGATCTTCTGCTGGTCATAGTGTTCGGCAATGAATTCCCTTGCCGCTTTGCCCAAGGAACGCCGCAAGGCGGCATCGTTTAGCAGCGTGACCATCGCTTCGGCGAACCCTTCGGGATCGTCCCGAACCAAAGCGTGAACTCCGTCCTGAACGGGAATGCCTGTAAAGGCGGCTGAAGTTCCGACGACTGCTTTGCCCATCGCCATCGCTTCTAAGATTTTGTAACGGATGCCGAACACAAACCGATAAGGAGCGACGAAAACCTTAGCGGCTTCATGGTATGGACGAAGGTCAGGCACCTTTTCCAAAAGCCTAACCCGTTCCGACGAGAGTGTTTTCACTTTCTCATCAAACTGCCAACCGATGAGCGTCACAGTCGTGGAGGGACGCTTCCGCCACACAAAGGGCATGACATCCCGACACAAAAATTCGGCGGCATCAATGTTGGGAGCGTAAGTGAAAATGCCAGTTAGCAGTAGGTCAATTTCGCCGGGGATGCCATTGAATTGACCCGGAGCATATTGTTCAACATCCACGCCGGTTGGCAGGACAGCGGTGCGAGCCGAAGGACAAAGGTTGTGGAGGAGGCGTCGGTCATTTTCGGCGACAACAAGGTTAAGGTCAAAATCGCGGGCAGCCTTTCGTTGGAATTCACGAAACTTCCATGTATCCACCAAAGCGAACAAACGGCGATACCAACCTTTGGATTGTCGTGCAGCGTGAAAGAGAGCGGGTGAAAAAGCGTCAGGGTGGTCCATCACCTTTGGGATACCTTCTGGCAATTCGTATCGGTAATCCGCCATCGGGATGTAAAGAAACAGCGCTGCGTCGGGTTTCAACATGCGCAGCGTTGACCGTAACCGTTCACGGAACTCAGGGATGTATCGCGGTAAGACATTGTGATAAGGCGCTCGGTGTGTCACCAGCGACAGATAGCGTCGCCACCTTGACCATTCGGGTGGCTGGTCAACGACTTCCAGGTGATGGCAGAAAGGGGCCATGGCTTGAATGGCAGATGCCCGCCGCTCGGGTTCTACAAACGCCACAACCCAAAGGCGCCAACGCTCTGATAAGCCTTGTAAAAATTGGGCATAACGGACTGTCAAACCGTTATAAGGTGGTGCAGGTAACTTGGCACAGACGACCAACAAATCTCGCTTCATTTACTTTTCTCCCTCCTCAGTGCAGGGTGATAAGGCAGAAAACGCAGGTAACCATAGAGGCGCATTCCAATGTGCACGAAGGGCGCCAGCAAACAGTAAAGGAAGGCTTCTGCAACATAAAGCGCGTTAGCCCGATATCCGCTTAAAGTCCGTTTAGTTGAACGCGATGCCCGTAGCAACAGCAAGCCACCGGTGACCACAGCAAGCGGGTAACTTTTCGCAATCAGGGCAACCAGTGTCGCACATCCAAAGGCACAATGTAGGATATGATGCCGTAAGTTAGGGAACCAACCAGCCTCCCGAAATCGCTTAGGATGTTTGAAGTAGAGCAGGTAGTCGTATTGAAGCAGGGCAAAACTTTTTATCATTGCGAGGGGGCGTTTCGGGAAGTAAGGGTGAAATGCCACGACATCGGGAGCAAACACGATGCGTCCCCCCGCGTCCAAAACCCGCCAGGCTAAATCCGAATCCTCCCGATGCGGCGCCCGAAATCGTTCGTCAAATCCTCCCACTTTCTCCAAAATCGCTTTCGTGTAGAAAATGTTAAGTCAAAAATTGCCCCCCTTTCAAATTGTGCGCCCGATGAGCGAAGGGAGTCTCGCCACCACGGGGCTCTGTTTTACCTTCAACGCCGTCCACACCATTTTCAAAATACTTCACAGCATTTGTAATCCAGTCTTCAGCGACCGTCACATCGCTGTCAGCAAAGGCGACGATTTCGCCGCGACTGTGGCGAATGCCTAAGTTGCGGGCTGCTGCCGGTCCTTTGCGGGGTTGCCGAAGGTAAACAACGGAGAAAGGAGCCGTTTGAGCAAACGCCCGAAAAACTTGCTCCGTTTCGTCCGTAGAGCCGTCATCTACGATGACAACCTCAAAGCGATCTTTAGGATAAGTTTGTTTGGGCAGGCTCTCCAAAAGTTGTAAAAGAAGCCCAACGCGGTTGTAAGTAGGCACAACAACCGAAACGAAAGGTAATTGCATGGTTCCTCATCCATTCCCTATGCGTTACGATTTACGCCGCACGCTTTCCAGCAACGCTTCCGTCTCGTCCAAATACCGCTCTAAAGTGAACCTCTCTTCCACAAGTTTTCGGGCGTTTTGACCGAGTTTGATGACCAACGATGGGTCATGTATAAGTTGCTCCATCCGCTCGGCTAACGCGTCAGCATCACCGAAAGGAAAAATCAAGCAGTTTTCACCGTCAACCAAGATTTCGTCAGGTCCACCGCAGCGGGTTGCAATAACTGCCAACCCTGCTGCCATCGCCTCTAAAAGGGCATTTGGCCACCAGTCAATTTGTGATGAGAAAACAAACACATCATGTTCGCTCAACACTTTCGGCATTTCAGACGGCGGCACATTGTGCCTTACTTGCACAAATCCGTCAAGTTCAATCGCTCGTTGAAACACTTGTTTTTCGTAGTCTGGGTGAAGGCTTACCCCTGCCGCAAGGGTAAATTTGACAGGCAATCCTTTCTGTGCCAATTTAGTAACCGCTTTTAGGCAAGTCAGAGGGTCTTTCTCTGGGTCTATCCTACCCGCAAATAAAAAACGAGGCGGATTATTATGGTAACTCTCCGATGACCGAGGAAAATAGCGACTGATTTCCACCCCACCGTAAATGACTATTGGTCGCTTCACCTGCCAACCTTCTCGCTCCATGCACCAGTCTCTGACGAATCGGCTATTGAAAGTCACGGTGTCGTAAGTGATGGGCTTAGGTTCTGTGGGAATCCAAAATGAAGCCAACCGCACGAGCGCCTTTTTGAGCAAGTTAGCGACAATTCCTTTTGCAGGGGTTCGGCAAAAGTGGAACCACAAGTCGTCTGGAACGGCAGGAATGCCACCACCGACGAACACGACGACAGGCACAGGAGCAGTTTCATGGACATAGTTAACGAAGGCAGCGGTGCACCAATTCAAACCCCAGCGGCAAATGATGTCAGGCTGAAATTCGGCGAGGACTTGCCGATAGACCTTGACATTGTGCCGGTAGACGAAGACCCATTTGAACGCTGTTCGTTGCGGGTCTTCCGACCATTTGGAGCGCAAAAGGCGCCAGACATGTCCCTCTTTGCGGAGACCGTTTTCCCGCCGATAAGTCGTGAGCACCAAAACATCGTGCCCCCGCTGCCGCAAACCCTCAACAGTCCGTTGGCAACGAATTTCATGCCCTCCGATGACATCCGGTGGGTAGCCATGAATGAGGAAGAGAAGGCGCATAATTGGTTACTCCTTTGCGCAATTCGTAATACGTAAAGCGTGGTTTGAGTGAAAAACGGGTCTGAACGACTTAGAGTTACGCATTACGGTTTACGCATTACTCCCCACGCCTCACGGCAATAGCACCTTCAGATATTTGTCCACAGCAGCATCAACGGAAAACTCCATAGCGCGTTGGATACAGGTTCACTTCTCAGCAATAGCGATTCACCTTTTTAGCAGCAAACAAAACCATATGGGCACATAGGGCGGGGTAAATCCTTGCCAAAAATTTGGCTAAAATCTCCTGCAACGACGGAGAAAGAACTCGTGACAGCCACCGACTATCACGAAAGAGTCCGTAGCGGAAGTCATAGAATGTGTGGTCAATTACTTGGAAGCCGCACCGCTGCAAAATGCTTTTGAATTCAGAAAACCCAAAGCCATATTGGTAAAACACGGCATAACGAAGCGGACGGCGGAAGAGTTCGCGAATAGTGGCATTGCCTTTTAACCCTTGGATTACTCTGTCCAAAGGCATCCAAAACCGCCGGACGAAGTTGTAGTAAGGCACAGAAACCAGCAAAATACCATTAGGGCGAAGCACCCTCCACGCTTCCATGATGGCTTTTTCTGGACCATCGGGGAAGTGTTCAACGACGCCAAAAGAGAGATACACTGTTAGGCTATTATCTTTGAGAGGCAGCACTGCCACATCCCCTTGAACTGCGTTCAAAGTGGGATCAGAGGAGTGAATAGAATGAACGAGCGGGAAAGCAAAGTCTAATCCCAAAACTTTCAACCCTCCCTCAGAGATTGCTTTCACCCAACCGCCTTTGCCACATCCCCCTTCTAATACGACACCATTAGCAGGCAAGTGCCTTAGCACGAAAGAGTAAATTTCGCTCTCCTTGACACGCTTGGTGTCTTCCTCAAGGCTTATTTGCTCAAATTCTTCTGCCCACCAATCAACCCAGTTAACAGAATCTGCGCGCCGGTAATGATACCAAACGCATGGCATAAAAGTATCACCTCGGACGAGGGATTAACTGCATAAAGTGGGTTCGCATTTGAGGTGTGAAACCAACAATTAGAATCACGACCCAGAAGCTTACCTCAAATGCTATACCTTGCAGCAGAAACTGCCCTAATCCATTTACATGGACTATCGTCATCGGTCTACTCAAGGTCCATCCAACCAAACTGCCAAGAAGTGCCCCTGTGCATGCCCGTCCAGCATAATCCCAAAAATTAACTTGGAACTTGCGTATTGCATAGGCTGCAAGGAAAGTATGGACAGGTATGGCTGTCAACATAGTGGCTGCAGCAATCCCAACAATGCCCCACCATAAGCAAAGCACGACGCTTAAACCAGCATTGGCAATGGCATATGATAATGGGGCAACTACCATGACACGGTAGTCGCCTGTTCCCCATAGAACAGAGCCCAGAATGCGATTAGAGGCAGAGACTAACATCGCCCCACTTAAAAAAGCCAGAACAATTGCTGACTGTTCAAATTTAGGTCCGACCCACCATAAGATGAACTCACGCCCGTAAAGGATGAACGGGATGTAGATGGAAGCGATGATAGCGACCATGACGGAACTGATTTGACAAAGCATTCGGCGCAAGCGGTCTTCTTCACTACGAGCGTGCAAGGCGGCAGCGGTCGGCATTAGCACTGTAGGCATGTTGGCAATGAGACTCCGAGCCAAGTCATAGAGTTTGTAGCCTACTTGGTAAATTGCAACCGCAGTTGGTCCGAGGAAGATGCCGGCGATGACCTTATCAGTGTCGTTGGCGAGCAGCCCGGCAATTTGGCTTACAAACACGGCACCGCTGAACTTGGCTAAAGGTTTAGCCTCTTCCCAGCCAAACCAGCGGGGGCGCAGGCTCAACTGAGGGTAACGCCATTTTAAGTAAAGGTGGTCCAGTAACCAGACCATGCCGATGACGCCGAACTGGGCACCCAACAGCGCCAGTAACCCGTAGCCCAACTTTAACAGGATGACGGAGTAAGCCAACCGAGCGAGGGCGGCAAAGATGTAGAGCCCGTTCAAAACATGGTAGTCTTCTGCTGCCGCCATCGTCCCTTCCCAAATGTTCGTCACCACCCCTAATGCTGCTTGGACACCGATCATTAAAAACGCCCACTGAAAAAGGGCGACTTGGTCGGGGTCGAGGCGAAAAGCGTAAGGCAAAAGGAGCGAGCCGACAACGGCGCCGAGGGTGATCAGCCCCGCGACAGCCCACATGAGGGTCGCCAATTGCCCCAAGACGCGGTTGGCTTGGTCATAGTCCCCTGTCGCCTTGGCAGCAGCAAGGTGGCGAATAAGGGTCGTGGTCAGACCAAACTCCATCAAGGTCAAGTAGCCGGTGACGCTCTGCGCCAGCACCCAAACGCCGTATTGAGCGGCGCCGAGGTGCTTGGTGAACATCGGGATGAGGATGAAGCCGACAAGCCCGCTGACAAAGTGCCTTGCGGAACGGGAGAGCATGTTGCGGGCGATGCGGGGTGCTAAGCGCGTTTGAGGGGCTGTTTGCGTCGCCATTGTCGCCACCTTTCCGTTGCCCTTTGCTGGCTTGGTGGGGCAAACACTTAAGCCTTCTGAGGGCGTCAAAGGTGCGTCACATCGCGGTTTTGGGGATGGGTATCCTCAACACAAACGCTATTACGGTTCGGGGCACACCTTGCGACACGCTAGGTCGTTGCCCTCAGCCCAGCAGAACCCTTGCCTCCAAAAGCACCCTACTCATAAGGACGCTGCGTTAGAGATGGGCGCCAAATGAATATGGGCAAGAGCGCACCCTCTGTGACCAACGCTGGGTCAGGTCAGGCGAACACTTCCGCTGCCATCACAATCAACAACTTCATCAATTTTTGTCAACGCTAACGAAAAAATATGCTAATGCGTCGCCCTTTGGGCTTTGAAACCTTCAGAGTTTTGCGACAACCCTTTCTTTTCCCACATCATAAACAGTTCGTGGGACAAAAGTGTGTGAAGATTTTGGCACCGATGCCCGTAGCCGAAACAGACAGAAGGGGAGCGTAGGGGGCGAATTTAGTCGTATGCAATATGGTAGGATATTAGTCAAACAAACTTAATCGGAGGGCGGTTCTCTTGAGCCGCCGAAAACAAGCGGCGCGTCAGGAGACGCGCCCTCCGAACCTCGGAGGGCGGTTCTCTTGAACCGCCGAAAACAATCGGCGCATCAGAGATGCGCCCTCCGAACCTCGGAGGGCGGTTCTCTTGAACCGCCGAAAACAATCGGCGCATCGGGAGACGCGCCCGCCGAACCTCGGAGGGCGGTTCTCTTGAACCGCCGAAAACAATCGGCGCATCAGAGACGCGCCCCGCCGAACCCTCGGAGGGCGGTTCTCCTGAACCGCCGAAAACAAGGCGGCGCGTCGGGAGACGCGCCCTCCGAACATCGGAGGGCGGTTCTCCTGAGCCGCCGAAAACAAGGCGGCGCGTCGGGAGACGCGCCCTCCGCACCTCGGAGGGCGGTTCTCTTGAGCCGCCGTCAAAGACACATCGGCGCATCAGAGATGCGCCCTCCGAATATCGGAGGGCGGTTCTCTTGAACCGCCGAAAACAAGCGGCGCATCGGGAGACGCGCCCGCCGAACATCGGAGGGCGGTTCTCTTGAGCCGCTGCCAAAGACATATCGGCGCATCAGAGATGCGCCCTCCGAGACATTAAAGAGAAAAAACCCGGCGCCGTTTGGCGCCGGGCCGGGAGGGGCGGCGAGGCGGGGAGGGAGGCGTTGCAATTAGGGTGGGCGATGCGGTGAGAGGTGAAGGACGAACTTACCCTTCCACCTTCACCTCTATCCGCTTCGCCTGTTTCGGCGCGATTTTCGGCAAGCGAATGGTCAAAACGCCGTCCCGATAAGTCGCTTCGGCTTTTTCAGTATCCACCGGCACATTTAACGCGAAAGTGCGTTCAAACTCACCGTAGTGTCGTTCCAGCAAGTGATAAGTCGCTTGTTCTTCGGTAGGTGTGCGGTCGCGTGAGCCGCGCAGCACCAGTCGGTCATCGGTCAGTTCAATGCGCACTTTTTCTGGTTGCACGCCGGGCAATTCGGCTTGGACGACCAACTCCGTTGGCGTTTCGTAGATATCCACCAGAGGCGTCCAACCCTTTGTCGTTGGCGCCCGCTCATCACCGAGAAATTCCCGAAAAATTCGGTCCATTTCTCGGCGGAAGGCTTCCAATTCCGCAAACGGTGACCAGCGACGCATTTGTGCCACTGGTGCTCACCTCCTTAGACACAAAAAAGCGTCAAAAGTGGCGCTCTGAGGAGCGCCAGTCGGAGAGGCGGGCACATCACTGCAGCCGTCACGCAAGGCACTGAGCTAGCCAAGCCATAGCGCCTCACCGCCCCTTCGGTCAAAGGCGAGGGCTGGCAGTGTCTGCCAGCCCTCGCATGGCTTCAGGCGGCTTTCACCGCGATGCGGCGGGGCTTGCTTTCCTCGCTCTTTGGCAAGCGCAACTCCAAGATACCGTCCTTGTAGGTCGCCTCAATGGCGTCCTCTTTCACCGTGCCGGGCAACTCCAAGGAACGGACGAACTCACCGTATGCGCGCTCCACCAAGTGGTAGGTTTCACCCTTTTGTTCATCGTGCCGTTCCCGCTTGCCCCGCACGGTCAGGACGCCGTCCTGCAGCGTCACTTCAATGTCTTCAGGGCGAACGCCGGGCACTTCCAGTCGCACGATATAGGCGTCCGCCGTTTCTGCAACCTCCATTGGCGGCAACCATTGCCGCCCCCGATCCCAATCCCAGCGCAGGTCGCGGAAGAACCGCGCCAGCATGCGGTCAAACGCTCGGTCAACTTCGTCAAACCAACGGTCAAGGTCGGTCGCGAAGGGTTGCCAGCGTGCCAGTTTTGCCATCGCTGTTCACCTCCCAGTCGCCGTCGGGTTGGGATTACCAGGGCATCGGCTTCCTCTGCCGATGCCATTGATATTATACCGCGCAAGGCAGTGCTTTTAAACCTCGGTATTTATCCGCAAATATAGCGGTCATTTGCGGACATTTTGCTGGTTTAGGCACAGAGGTTGCGCATAATGCTATCAATTATGTCTAAAGAGGCTCGGCTTTCAGGCACCAAATGGAGATGCCGGGCTTGACGGCATACTCGTCCTGCATTGCCCGCAAGGTCTGGACGATGGCAGCGGCTTTTTCTGGCGTTGTGGCGATGAGGAGCAAGTGGTTCAAGCCGGGGAAGATGGGGTCACCCCGTTTGATACCCCGTCCCCCTCGTCCTTCGGCGTCGTGCAATTTGGTGTAGCCCTCAACGCCCAACGCCTCTATCCGCTGCATCAGGTCGGTATCCACCGCTCGGTCGTAGACAATGAGCAAAAGCACAGTCTCTTGTGCCATTGCCTGTCACCTCGTCAGTTGAGCCTGCGGGGTTGGATGTCGTTCACCCCGCAGCCATCGCAGGATAGCCTGTTGGGCGTCGTCAAAGAGGGTGTAAGCGACGGGGACGACCAACAAGGTCAGAAAAGTGGAGAGGGTCAAGCCGCCCAGCACTGCGATCGCCATCGGCGACCGCGATTCAGCCCCTTGCCCTAACTCCAACGCTGTCGGGAGCACGCCAAAGAAAATCGTCAGGGTCGTCATCAAGACGGGGCGCAGCCGCGTTTCGCCTGCTTCCACGACCGCCCGCCACCGTTCATACCCTCGCGCCCGTAGGGTATTGGTGTAGTCTATGAGCAAGATGGCGTTCTTGGTCACGATCCCCATCAGCATAATGATGCCGATGAAACTCATCAGCATCAGCCCTTTGCCCGTGATCATCAGGAAGAGCAGCGCCCCGACCAACGCCTGCGGTAAGGAGAGCATAATGGAAAGGGGTAGCACCAGCGAGCCGAACAACCCCGCCATCAGCATGTAGATGAGGATGACGGACAGTTTAAGCGAACCCGTCAATCGCCCGAAACTATCCGCCATCCGTTCAAACTGGCCGCCATAGTTGACGATAGCGCCTTCGGTGTCCAAGTCGGCGAGGGCAGTCTGAATTTTCTGCTGGACATTGCCCAAACTCGCCCAAGGCGCCAAGTTCGCCGTGATGGTGATCATGTCCATGCGGTCTTTGCGTTCCAAAACGACGGGTGCCTCGCCCAGTCGCACGGAGGCGATGTCCCCCAATGTGATCGGCAACCCATCGCGCGTCGTAGCAATGGGTAGCGAGAGGATTTGCTCAGGGGACCGGCGTTCCTCAGGCACCAAGCGCACGCGGATGGGGTAATCTTCCCCGAGTTCAGTGTATTTCATGTTCGGGTCGTCGGTCTGCGTGTAGCCTTCGTAAGCGATCCGCACCAAGCGGGCGGCGTCGCCTGTCGTGAACCCTAAGTCAGCGGCTTTCTCTCGGTCCACTTGGATTTGCAACTCGGGGCGCCCAGGACGCCAACTGGAACGGATGTCGCGGATTTCCACGATTTTGCTCAGCCGTTGTTGAATTTGGCTGGCTAAACGGATAAGGGGGGCACGGTCTTGCCCAAGCAACTCAATCTGGACGGGCGCCATAGAGGAAGCACTACCTGTCTGCTCGGACACCGCGACCGTCACGCCGGGCAAATTCCGTTTCGCCCACGCCACCAACTCTTGGGCGATTTGCTTGTCGGATTTGGAGCGTTTGTTCTTCTCCACGAGTTTGACGAACAAGTTAGCGAACTGAGGTCCGACATCGCCGCCGCCCATGGAACCGCCTGCTGTCGTGGAGCCGACAACCGTGAAGACGGACACCGTTTCCTTCATGCCCAAAAGGTGCCGTTCCAACTTCCGCACGATGCGGTCGGTGTTAAACAGGCTGCTTTGAGGCGGTGCTTCCACGACGATTTGCAGCGCTCCTTCATCGGTGCGAGGCAGAAAACCGAAAGAGGGGGTGATCTGCACCAACAGCGTCAAAAGCGCCAGCGTCCCGCCGATTGCCAGAAACCCTTTCCATTGCCGCCGCGCCAACAACGCCCCGACGACGCTGACAAGAAGGGTCAAGCCCGCCACGACCAACCGCAATCGCAGCGGCATCATGAACGCCATCACATTCAACAACACCAAGTTGCCCGTGACGAACACGAGGGGACGGTTGCTCAGCGCCACCTCCAATGCCCGACGGTAAACGATGTCCAAGTTCCTCCAGAAGCGGTCAAAGGCAGCGAAGGTTTTTTCCGCCAAGGTGCGCGGCGGACGCCCTTGCTCTTCCTTCGCACGCCGCTTGAACCAATAAGCCGCCAGCATCGGCGTGAAGGTGAAGGAGACGAGGAGTGAAAAGAGCACCGCCGTTGCGACGGTGATGGCGAACGGCTTAAAGAACTGACCGACGATACCGCCCATGAAGATCATCGGCACAAAGACGACGACATCCACGAGGGTGATGGTGACCGCCGCTAACCCGATTTCTGTGCGCCCGTTGAAGGCTGCCTCTTCCGGCAGTTCACCCCGTTCTAAGTGCCGGTAGATGTTCTCCAGCACGACGATGGAGTCATCCACGAGCACGCCGATCGCCAGACTCAACCCTGTCATGACCATCAGGTTCAGCGAGTAGCCCAAGAAGCGGATGACAAAAAAGGTCGCGAAGATGGAGATGGGGATGGCGAGGCTGATAATGAAAGTGCCCCGCCAGTCATGCAGGAACAGGTAGACGACCAAGATCGCTAAAATGATCCCCAGCCAAAGGGCTAAGTTGACATCGTGGATGGCGTCCAGCACGAATTTGGACTGGTCGTAAGAGATGGCGAAGGCGATGTCGGGCGGCAACAACCGTTTGAGCCGCTCCAACTCGCGTTTGACCCCGTCAGCGACGGCGACGACATTGGCGTCGGATTGGCGCATGACCGAAACGCCGACGGCGTCTTTGCCGTCTAAGCGAACCAGTGTCGTCTTTTCCTGCACACCGTCAACGACATCGGCGACATCGCTCAATCGGACGGGCGCATTCAACCCGAAGCGTCGGTCTCCGGTTCGGATAACGAGGTTGCGGATTTCGTCCAACGAAGTGAACTTGCCCATTGAGCGGATGAGATATTCCTGCCGCGTCTCCCGAATAAAGCCCGCTGGTAAGTTGAAGTTGGAGGCGCTCAATGCCCGCACGACATCGCTGAGGGTGAGGTTGTAAGCGGCGAGGCGGTCTTTGCGGAGGTTGACCTGGATTTCCCGTTGGTCGCCTCCGGTGACGACGACTTGGGCGACGCCCGGCACCCGTGCCAGCCGCTCGGCGATGACATCTTCCGCCAGTTTCCGAATTTGCCAAGCCGGGCGATTGCCTGTGACCCCGAAAGACAGGACGGGCAAAGCCGACACATCAAATTTCGTCACGACGGGGTCTTGAATGCCTGGCGGCAATTGCGAGCGGATGGCAGCGACCCTCGTGCGGACTTCGGCGACGGCGTCGTCCAAGTTCGTCCCCAACTCAAATTCAATCGTGATGACGGAATAGTTTTGGAGGGAGCGGGAGGTGACATGGTTGACATTGGCGATAGTGCTGACCGCTTCCTCAATGGGTTTCGTCACCTCCGTCTCCACTTCCGCCGGATCGGCACCAGGGTAGACGGTCGTGACGGTCACGATGGGGAAGTCCACCTTGGGGTAAAGTTCCACTGTCAAGTCCTGATAAGCCCGCCAGCCCAAAACGACCAGCGCCAGAATCGCCATGGAGACCAACACGGGACGGCGAATGGCAGCTGCCGTCAGCCACATCGTCGTTCGCCTCCTTCAGATGCCGTCGGCAACTTGAGACCCTGCACTGTTTCCCTGCCACCGCTGCATTTGCTCCACGCCTTGAACCCTTGTCATGGCAGCCTTGTCGCCCGCAACGCAAGGCGCGGTAACGCCGTCGGTCTCACTCCGTTCCGACGACGCGGATGGGCGTGCCGTCGCTGATGCGTTCTAAGCCCGTACGGATGACGGCGTCCTTCTCGGTCAAACCTGCCAGAATTTGCAGCCACTTTTCTGTCCGCATTCCGATCCGCACGGGTCTTTGGCGGGCGACATTGTTTTCGGCGACGAACACACTCGTTTTGCCCTGCCATTCCACGACGCATTCGCGGGGCACGACGAGCGCATCGGGAATTTCGCGCACGACGATTTCACCCCGCGCAAAAGAGCCCGGACGAAGGCGCCGGTCGGTGACAGGCAAGATGACTTTGACCTTGAACTGGCGCGACGACGCTTCAGCAACGGAGACGACTTTGCGCACGATTCCCCGCAGCAACCTATCGGGGAGGGTGTTTACTTGCACGAAAGCGATTTGCCCGTCCCGCACCTTCGCGAAATCGCTTTCGCTGATCGGCGCCTCAAACTCCAGTGTCCCTGCAGTGACCAAACGCAGCAACGGCGTGCCGGGCGTCGCTGTGTTGCCGACTTCTACCATCTTAGCGGCGATGTAGCCGTCAGCAGGGGCGACGATGACAGTCTTTTGGAGCATCGCTTGGGCGTTTTCTAACGCCGCTCTGGCTTGCTCTACGGCTGCCTTTGCTGCCTGCACTTCCTGTTGTGTCGTCACCTTTCGCACCTGTCCCGCCTTCGCTAATTTCAGCGTCGCCTGCAGCTGCTTAATTTGCCCTTGAAGGGCTTCAATATCGCGTTCCACCAATTGCCGCCGCAGTTGACTGGCTTTTGCCAGTTCCAGTTGGGCTTCGGCTTGTTTGAGTTGCGCCCGCGCCGATTCCAATTGGCTGCGCAAGATGTCCCGTTGCTTTTGTGCCGCTTGGGCGTTGCGCAGGTTGGCTTCCGCCTGCCGCAGTTGCTCTTCTGCCACCGCGATGTCTTCCGCCCGCGTCCCTTCCACGATCAGGTCGTAAGCGGCTTTGGCGGCATCGTAAGCGGCTTGCGCCGTTTGCAATGCGCGGTCGGCTTCGTCCAAATCGGCTTTGGCGATGGCGCCGTCAGCGTAAAGTTTTTGCGCCCGCTCGTGGCGCAACTTGGCGTTTTTCAGGTTGGCTTCGGCAGCCAGCAGTTGCTGGCGGGCTTGCTCCTTTTCCTGCGGGCGCGCTCCTTCCCGCAACTTTTTCAGCGTCAGTTCTGCCGCCCGCTTTTGCGCTTCTGCCTGTTGCAACTGATTGCGCAACTGTTCGTCAATGATTTCCAGTTGCCGTTCCAACTCCCGCACGCGATTGCGCGCCATTTCCACGGCAGCCTCCGCTTGCTGGACGGTCAAATCGGTTTCACGGTAAGTCAACTCGCGGTTGGTCTGCAGTTGCCTCAGGCGGGCTTGCAGTTGTTCCAGTTGCGCCACCGCTTGCTCCACATCGGTGTCCGCTTGTGTGGATGGGATAGCCGAGCCTGTTAGCGCTTGTCGGTAGCGCACCAACGCTTGCTGGTAAGCGGCGCGGGCTTGCTCCACTTGGGCGCGAACCACGCTGTCGTCCAAGCGGATGAGCACCTGCCCTGCCTTGACGACATCCCCCTCGTCCACACTGAGGGCGATGACGCGCCCTGTGATTTCTGAAGCGATGGTGATGTCGGCTTGCGCTTTAACCGTTCCCATCACCCGCACCGTTTCACGCAGAGTGCGCCGAAAGGGATTGACGACTTCCACCGGCGTCGCCGTTTGCAACGCCCGTTGCGTCTGCGCGATGCTCTGGCGCAACTGGGCTTGCTGGCGTTGCGAAGTGATGATGAGCGCTGCAATGACTGAGGCGATCAACCCGAACATCACGATGCGCACTTTCATCGCCCTTCGCCTCCCTTAGTGCGGTTCGGCATGTTCGTCGCTTGCGTTAATGCGTTGCCGTCGCTGCGTCCGAGCGCCACCAGCATCCTGCGGACTTCAGCGTCGCTCAACCCTGTCGCGTAAACGAGTTGGGCGAAGGCCTTGTGGGCATCGTAGAGGGCGCGCACCTCATTGGCGCGGGCGCTGGTCAGCGCGACTTGAGCGTCCAAGACTTCCACTTGGGTGCCTGCGCCCGCTTCGTAGCGCACCTGCGCCAGCCGGTAGGCTTCCTCGGCGGACTTCAACGCCGCCCGCGCCGTGTTCAGGCGTTGCAGCGCAATTTGGTAATTGCGAACGGCTTCTTCCACTTCCAACGCGATTTGCCGTTCCAATTGCTCCCGTTGAGCCGACGCTTGTCGCAGCAGCGCCTCTTGTTCCTGCAAGACACTTTCGCGCCGTCCGCTGTCAAAGATGGGCAACTGCACGATCAGGTTGATGCCCCACGCGTAATCGCGGGAAAAACCCGTCGCTGTCTGCCGCTGGTAGTTACCCGTCAAAAACGCCAACAAGTTTTTGTCGGCTTTGGCGAAGTTGACCCGCTCTTGAGCGGCTTTGATTTGCCATTCAGCGGAGCGTAGTTCAGGGCGGTTCGCCAAGGCTTGGCGCAAAAACGGTTCGGAGCGCAACGCTGTCGGCTCCGCCATCAACGGTTCAGGCAACGGCTCCAACTCAACGGGCGCGTCTGTGGGACGCCCCAACAGTTGGTTGAGTGCGGCTTTCGCCAAGGCGACAGCGTTTTGCGCCGAAAGCAGTTGCTCTTGCGCCGTCGCCAACTCCGCTTCTGCCCGCAGGACATCAAATTTGGGTGCGGTGCCCGCCTCAAAGCGCGCTTGCGCCACTTTCAGCACGGCTTGCACGCGTTCCACCGATTGACGGGCAACTTCCTCAAAGGCTTGGGATGCCAAGACATCGGCATAGGCTTGCGTGACGCGCAAAATCAGTTGAGCCTGCACCGACCGCACGCCCTCGTCAGCGGCGTTGACCAAATGGCTGGCACCGCGAATGGTCGCCGTGAACCGTCCGCCGTCGTAGATGTTTTGCTGCAGCTCCAAGTTCAGGTTGCGCACTTGGTCGCGGACGACAGTGACCTCGCGGGGCGGCAGCGGTGGCGGCTGGGGGACGAAGAAACTGACCGTCGGACCTTGCTGGCGGTGCGTGCCTGTGAAGGTCAGTTCAGGACGCAGTTGGGCTTTGGCTTGACGCAACCGGGCAGTGGCAGCGTCCAATTGACTCTGTGCCAGTTTCACTTGCGGGTGTGTCTGCAACGCTTGCGCGATGCACTCCTTGAGCGTCATCCGTTGCGCCCACACCGATTGGCTCAGCACCAGCGGGGCAAGTAGTAGCAATTGGGTCGTCTTGCGCCGCAGGGACAAAGTGCGCCTTGCCCCTGCAGCATCGTTCTGCCCGTTACACGGCGGCTTCAGAGACCGACGCGACCGCATGGCGTCAACCACCTCTACGGGGAAGGTTTCAAGCCGTGCACTATCAAGCGGACCAAACCGCTGATGAAGCGTTTGGGCGGCAACTTTTTCAGGGGTGGCGAGAGGCGATGTTGAGTGACAAAAAAGTCCATTAAGGCGCTGAAAAACACCCGCCCCGCCACCTCCACATCGGCGTCAGGGCGCACTTCTCCTGCCCGCTGCCGTCGGCGTAGGTAGCCGCAAAAGAGGCGTAAGCCTTCCTTGGCGACAGTGCCAAGGGCTTGGGCGGTCTCTGGGTCGCGGTGCATTTCCCCACGCATCGTCAGGACGGCTTCGCGCTTCTCTTGCAGCATCGTCCAAAACGCCTCGGCGATCTCGGTGAGCGTCGGCTCCAGACGGACGGATTTGGGACGGTGCAAAATGTCCCGAAGCGTCTCTAAGAACCCGTAACGCTCCATCGCCTTGCGGAGCAACTCAGCCTTGCTGTCAAAGTAGTGGTAAATCAGACCCGGCGCGACCCCGCAGGCGTCAGCGATGTCGTCAATAGTCGTGCGGTCGTAGCCCTTATCGGCGAACAACCGCATCGCCGTCTGCAGGATTTGCTCCTGCCGCATGTCGGGTTGTAACCGTCGCCGCGCCTTTGTCGCCGTCACTTTCGTCGCTTCCGCCAACCTATTGCGTCACCACCTTTTGTTGATTGAACGCTCACTCAATAAGTGAGCGTTGTAATTTTAGCCGCGCTGCCCCGCTGCGTCAATAGCGGCAGTGTGGCAGGCGAACATCGCAGGGGCAACGCAAAATTTTCGGCGGTGATGGACCATGCGGGTTCTGCTTTACACGGGCAAAGGGGGCGTGGGCAAGACCAGCGTATCGGCAGCAACGGCGTTGCGGTGCGCCGATTTGGGCTATCGGACGCTGGTGATGAGCACTGACCCCGCCCATTCGCTGGCGGACGCCTTCGCGTTGCCCATCGGCAGCGCACCGACGCCGTTGGCAGACAACTTGTTCGGCTTGGAAATTGACCCGTTCCGTGAGATTGAAGCCAACTGGGCGACGGTCAAAGACTACCTCGTGACGCTGTTTGCGTCGCAGGGTGTCGGCGACATCGTCGCCGAGGAGTTGTCCATTTTGCCCGGCATGGACGAACTCTTCAGTCTGCTGAAAATCCGCCAGTTTTACGAGCAACGGGCTTACGATGTCATCGTCGTGGACTGCGCCCCGACAGGGGCGACCCTGCGGCTGCTGCATTTCCCTGAGATGATCGGCTGGTATATGCGCCGGCTGTTCCATGTGGAGCGCAAAATCGTCGGGACCATTCGGCGCTTTCGGGACGAACTGTTTTCCGTGCCGCTGCCGGGCGACGAGGTTTACGAGACGGTGGAGCGGCTTTACCAGCGGGTCAGCGAGATGAAGGCGGTGCTGGCAGACCCCGAGGTCACCTCCGTTCGCCTCGTCCTCAACCCCGAAAAGATGGTCATTGAGGAGACCCGGCGCGCCTACACTTACCTGAACCTGTTTGGATTCGTGTGCGATGCCGTCGTCGCCAATAAGGTGCTGCCCGACGAAGTGACCGACCGTTACTTTGCCCAGTGGAAAGCGTCACAGCAGCGGTATTTGGATGAAGTGGAAGCGTCGTTCGGTGACTTGCCCATCTTCAAGGTGCGGCTTTATGAACGGGAAGTCGTCGGCGTAGACGCGCTGCGGCGGATGGCGAACGACCTTTTCGGCGACCGCGACCCGACGGAGCGGTTTGCGGCTGTTGAACCCTTCCGAATCCAAAAGCGGGGCGATGATTACTGGCTGGAGATGCGGTTGCCCTTCGCGCAAAAAGGCGAAATTCAACTATGGCGCAAAGGCGATGAACTTATCGTGCGGGTCAGCGCCATCAAGCGCCACTTGGTGTTGCCCCATGTTTTGGCGAAGCGGCAGGTGCGTGACGCCAAGTTGGACGGTGCATGGCTTAAAGTGCGGTTCACCGACGAGGCGTCAGGGTGACGCGTGACATTCCACCGCCATCACGCCCGTCCCGACAGGCAATGTCGCCACGACTTGCAGCGTTTGCGTGTCCACGATACTGACGGTGCCATCCTCTTGATTGCCGACGACGAGCCACCGCCCGTCGCGGCTGACGCACCCTCGGTGCGGGCGTTTGCCCGTTTGGATTCTCCCGATGGCTTGCAACTTTTGGGCATCAATGACCGTCACATCATCGCTACCAGCGTTCAGGACATAGACGCGTTTGCCGTCAGGTGCCACGACGGGCATGCGGGGGTTTACACCGACTTTCACCGTCGCCAGCGGTTGTAGAGCGTCCGCCGCCAAGACGGTAACATCATGGCTGTCAAAGTTGGTGCAAATTACTTTGCCGTCCGCCCACGCCAGCAGCCAAGGGCGCTTGCCGACCGGAGCGCGACCGACAACCTTGCCGTCAGGCAGCGCCACCGCCACCACTTCGTCGGCACCGCGACAATTGGTGAAAACGCGTCGCCCGTCGGGCGCCATGAGGGTGTCGTAAGGCGATTTGCCCACGCTGACGCGCTGGACCTCAGTGCGGGCGGCGATGTCCACAAGGCTGACGGCATCGTTGCCTTCGCAAGCGACGACC
Organism: bacterium HR17; assembly: GCA_002898575.1. Lineage (NCBI taxonomy): Bacteria > Candidatus Fervidibacterota > Fervidibacteria > Fervidibacterales > Fervidibacteraceae > Fervidibacter > Candidatus Fervidibacter japonicus. The sequence continues at coordinate 6,468 of BEHT01000041.1, read as the reverse complement.
AGCCATTTGCCGTTCGGCGACACGGTGGGGATGCGGGGTGTTTGCCCGACCGCAATTTCACCGACGACGGTTAAGCGGTTCACATCCACGACGGAGACAGACGCGCTCTGGGTGTTGGTGACGAAGGCGAAGCGGCTGTCGGGGGTGACGGCGATATTGCCTGGAGCGCGCCCGACAGGCAGTTTGGCGATGAGGCGGGGCGTTTGAGCGTCTAAGACGGCGCACGCGTCTTCGCCCTCGACCGCCACGAGAAAATAGCGCCCATTCGGGGTCAACGCGGCGCGGTGCAAATTTGCCCCGACGGAGAATTGCCCGATGATGGAGCGCGTTGCGGGGCTAATGACGGTCACCAAACCCTGCCGGCTAGTTACCCAAACCCAATCGCGCCACGCGTTGGGGGTTACCATAAGCAATCCGCTCAGCAGCAGGCTGAGCCCGATGCCGCCCACAGGCTGTCACGCCCTCACATAAAAATTGGTGGGCGGTGGAGGAATTGAACCTCCGACCTCGTCGTCGTCAACGACGCGCTCTCCCACTGAGCTAACCGCCCACCGGTTGGCGCGTTGAATTATGCCACATCCCCGACGCACCGCAAGGAGCCCAGCGACGCAGTAGACGGCGCTTTTTGTTGAACGCGCAAGCCATCGCACCAATCGGTGGTTCATTTAGCGGGGGCGAAGGCGTAACTGGCTTTCAAGGCTTCGTAGCCTTTGTCCTCCAACTCGCCGAGCCATCGTTCCGCCATGATGGCGGCGGCGCAACCGAACCCCGCCGCCGTCACGGCTTGACGGAAGGTGTGGTCGTGACAATCACCCGCTGCAAACACGCCCGGCACATTGGTGCGTTGATAGCGGTCTACGACGATGTAGCCTCGTTCGTCCAACTCCAACTGCCCTTCAAACAGTTTCGTGTTGGGTTCGTGCCCGATAGCAAGGAACACGCCGTCAACGGGCAAAACGCTTTCCTCGCCCGTCTGGACATTTTTGAGCCGCACGCCCGTGACCGTCGCGTCGCCCAGAATTTCGGTGACGACGCTGTTCCAGACGAACTCAATTTTGGGGTTGCGGAACGCCCGTTCCTGCATGATTTTGCTCGCCCGCAACTGGTCGCGCCGGTGGATGACATACACCTTCGTCGCGTGGTGGGTCAAGTAGAGAGCCTCTTCCATGGCGCTGTCGCCGCCGCCGACGACGCATACGACCTTGTCGCGGTAAAACCAGCCGTCGCAAGTGGCGCAAGTGGACACGCCTCGCCCGAAAAACTTCTCCTCGCTCGGCAACCCCAACCGGCGGGGCGAAGCGCCCGTCGCAACGATGAGCGCCAAGCAACGGAAATGATTGCCGGCACTCGTCTCTACCTCAAAGGGGTGTTCCCGCAAGTTTACGCGCACGGCGTCTTCGTAAAGGATGCGAGTGCCAAACTTTTGCGCTTGCTCCACCATCCGCTGCATCAGTTCCGGACCCAAAATGCCCTCAGGGAAGCCGGGGAAGTTTTCCACCTCGGTCGTCGTCATCAGTTGCCCACCCATCGCGCTTCCGGCAATCAGCAGCGGGTTGAGCATCGCCCGCGCCGCGTAAATGCCCGCCGTCAGTCCAGCGGGACCGGAGCCGATGATGATGACCTTCTCCGCTTCCGCCATTGAAACGACCTCCTTTGGGTTTCAGCGATTGCGTTGTGCTGTCGCCAGCGGACGCCCGCCGATAAGCGGTCGCTCGGTCACCGCCGCGCCCTTCACGGATTGAAGGGCAGCGAGCACGGAAGGTTCCATCGGCTTGAGCAGCCAGCGGGGGTAGACCCCGATGGCAAACAGCAACACCGTCACGGGCACCAACACGACCCACTTTTCACGGAAGTTCAAATCGGGCAGCCAACGATTTTCGTCCTTCGTGATGGGACCGTGAAAGACATTGCGCCACAGCCACAGCAAGTAAACTGCCGCCAACACGACGCCGAAAGCGGCGGTTGCCGCCCAATACCAGTGCACTTGGAAAGTGCCCGCTAAAATCAAAAACTCGCCGACGAACCCGTTGAGCCCGGGCAACCCGACCGACGATAACAGCGCGATCAGGAAAAACGCCGCGTAAGCGGGCATGACCTTGGCGATGCCGCCGTATGCGCTCATCAATCGCGTGTGCCGTCGCTCGTAAAGCATCCCGACGAGCATGAAAAGCATCCCTGTGCTTAACCCGTGATTGACCATTTGCAAGACGCTGCCCATGACCGCCGTCGGGTGAAAGGTGAAGATGCCCAGCGTGATGAAGCCCATGTGGGCGACGGACGAATAGGCGATGAGCCGTTTGATGTCCGTCTGCACCCATGACATCAGCGCCCCATAAAGGATGGCGACGATGGACAGCCCCACCATGACGGGCGCCACCGCTTGGGTCGCATCGGGAAACAGCGGCAGGCAAAAGCGCAAAAAGCCGTAACTGCCCATCTTCAGCAGCACGCCCGCCAAAATGACGCTGCCTGCCGTCGGCGCTTCCGTGTGGGCATCGGGCAGCCAAGTGTGGAACGGAAACATCGGCACTTTGATGGCGAAGGCAAAGGCAAACGCCGCAAACAGCCACAACTGCCATGCGACGGGTAAACGGTAGAACAGCAAATCGTCCAACCGAAAGGACAGCCGTCCTTCCGCTTGAGCGACCTGCAGCGCCACGACCAAGACGGCGACGAACATCAACAATCCGCCCAGCAGCGTGTAAAGCAAAAACTTGGTCGCCGCATACACGCGGTTGCCGCTGCCCCACACCGCAATCAGCAAAAACATCGGCACTAACATGACTTCCCAGCAGGCGTAGAACAGCAGCAGGTCGCGGGCGGTGAACACGCCGACCAATGCCGCCATGATGAGTAGCAAGCAGATGTGAAACTCCTTCACCCGCTCCTGAATCTCGCTGACGGACACTAACACGCACAGCGGACCAAGCAGCAGCGTCAGCAACAGCAAGGGCATGCTGATGCCATCCACGCCGAACGATAAGCGCGCACCGAGGGACGGAATCCAAGGGAACTCCGCCGTGAACTGCCACGCTTCGGTGTGCCAATTGAACCGCACAAACATCGCCACACCGACGAGAAAAGCGATGAAGGTCGCCGCGAACGCGACGCCCCGCACACGGTCAGGCATGTCTGCGCGCGTGACGGCGGCGAGCGCCACGCCCCCCAGTAGCACCAGCAAAATCAGCGGGATGGCGAGCGTGTCAAAGAGATGTGCCGCTTCCGAACCCATTGCCCCTTCCTTGCCCCCTTGCTTTTTTCGTCTCGCTTTCCGAGCGGCGTTACAAACGGCGATTGCCACCGAAATGCCGAGGCAAACGCTGAAGTCGTCCTGTTATCCTGTCACGCCGATGCGGGTTTGTCACGGTAGGCGACAAAATTTGGAACGGTGAACGGGGCATGGTGTCCGTCCGTCTGGAGGGCGTCGTCAAGTGGTTGGGCAAAACGCTTGTCTTGCGCTGCGTGGATTTAACCGTCGACGCGGGCAAGTTTTTCTTCGTCCTCGGTCCCTCTGGCTGCGGCAAGACGACCTTGCTGCGGGTGGTCGCGGGTTTTCTGGTGCCCGATGAAGGGCGCGTCTTCTTTGGCGACCGCGATGTGACAACTGTCCCTCCCCACAAACGCAACGCGGCGATGGTCTTTCAGCACTACGCTTTGTTCCCGCACATGACGGTTTACGACAATGTGGCTTATGGCTTGCGGTTACGCAAATTGCCCCGGGACGAAATTGACCGCCGCGTCCGCGATGTGTTGCGGTTGGTGCGCTTGGAAGGGTTGGAGCACCGCTACCCCTCGCAACTTTCCGGCGGGCAGCAGCAGCGGGTCGCCTTAGCCCGCGCCATCGCCGTCCACCCCGATGTTTTGCTGCTGGACGAACCGCTGTCCAACTTGGACGCCAAACTGCGAGCGGAAATGCGGGGCGAACTGAAAGCGTTGCAACGGCAATTGGGCGTGACCGCGATTTATGTCACCCACGACCAAAAGGAAGCCTTGGCGATGGCAGACTGCATGGCGGTCATGAAGGACGGTGCGATTTTGCAGGTCGGCACACCGACGGACCTTTACCGCTACCCTGCATCGCGGTTTGTCGCCGAGTTTTTGGGGGACGCCAACATTTGGGACGGGCGCATCGTTGCCGTCCATCCCGATGGCGTTGAAGTGGAAACGCCCTTCGGCAGGGTGCGCTGCCAACGCCCTGAGTTTTCGGTGCAGGTCGGCGACGGCGTGTGGGTCATGGTGCGCCCTGAAGCCGTTCAGGTGACGACCGACGAAACGGGCGCGGCGGAAAACGCTTTCGCAGCGCGAGTCGTTCAAGCCACCTACTTGGGTGAAGCGATGGAGTTAGTGCTGCGGGTGCGCGATGCGAAAGTCAAAGCGCTTCACTTTCGTCCTGACGGAGGGTTGCCCGATGAAGTCCGTCTCCGATTTGCCGCCACCGACCTCCGCCTCCTCCCCCGCGACGATGTGGCGTCCCCGACGCGTTGACTACCCGCCCGCCGCGTTGGCGCTGGCAGCGGCGTTGTGGCTAGCGTTTGGGGCTTTCCTGTTTTACCCCATCGCCTTTATGCTCAAGGGCGCGGTCATCAGTGACGGCACTTTCACGCTGGCGTTTTTTGCCTTATTGTTGCGCGACCCGACTTTAGCGGATGCGCTCAAAGGAAGTTTCGGGCTGGCGCTGACTTCCACCGCGCTGACGCTGCTTTTAGCGGTGCCCATCGCCTTTGCGATGGTGCGCTACCGTTTGCCCCTCAAAAATGGGCTGAACTTGCTCCTTGTGGTGCCGATGGTTTCGCCGCCCTTCGTCAGCGCCGTCGCTGTGCGGCAACTGTTAGCCCGTTACGGTCCGCTCAATCAGTTGCTCATCGCCCTCGGATTAGTTGACCCCCTCAACCCGCCGTCGTGGTTGGACCGACCCTTTTGGGGCATCGTCGTCCTGCAGGTGTTGCATTTTTTGCCCATCGCCTACCTGAACGCCGTCGCCGCCCTCGCGCGTGTAGACCGTTCGCTGGAAGACGCCGCCAAATCGCTGGGGTCGTCGGGGTGGCATCTCTTTCGCACCGTCACGCTCCCGCTCATGATGCCGGGTCTGTTTGCGGCAGCGAGCCTTGTGTTCATCCTCGCCTTCACCGACTTGGGCACACCCCTCATCTTCAACTACCAACGCGTCGTCGCCGTCCGCATCTTCCACATGGTGGAAACAGCCCTGGAAAACCCATCGGGTTACGCGCTGGTGCTAACTGTCATGGCGCTGAGCGTGTTGGTGTTTTTGCTCGGCAAATGGTGGGCAGAACGCTGGCAAGTCCAAACCCTTCCACGCGGTCCTGCCGACAGTCACGAAACGGCGTTGCCGCCCTTGACAGCGGGGGTGATTAGCGGCGCCATTTTGTTCGTAACTCTCCTCGCCCTCCTGCCCCAAATCGCCGTCGTGCTCAACGCTTTCGCCGACCGTTGGTTCATGACAGTGCTGCCCGACCGTTGGACGCTACGGCACTTCGCTAACTTGCTGGTGCACCCACTGACCTTGACCAGCATCCGCAACAGTTTGCTTTACAGCACTGCCAGCGCCTTGTTGGACATTGGGTTGGGTTTGGCGATTGCCTACTTGGTCGTGCGGCGCAAGGCGCCGTTGCCCAACTGGTTGGACAGCACGGCGATGTTGTCGTTAGCGGTGCCGGGCATCGTGGTCGCTTTCGGCTATGTCGGCGCTTTCGCCAACACGCCCCTTGACCCGCGCGTCAATCCTGTCCCGTTGCTCGTCATTGCCTACGCCGTTCGGCGTTTGCCTTACATGGTGCGGGCTTGTTACGCGGGGTTACAACAAGCCAGCGAAGCGTTAGAAGAGGCGGCACAAAACTTAGGTGCGTCGCCATTGCGTGCCTTCGTGCAAGTGACGCTGCCGCAGATCGTCCCCCACTTGGTCGCAGGTGCCGTTATGGCGTTCGCCTTCGCGATGCTGGAGGTCTCCGACAGCCTTATCCTCGCCTTTGAACAAGGCTACTTCCCTATCACGAAGGCGATTTACGCGCTGTCCAATCGGCTGGAAGGCGGGGCGCAAATGGCGTCGGCGATGGGTGTCTTGGGCATGGTCATCTTGGCGGCGGCTTTGAGCCTCTCCATGCGCCTAATGGGACGGCACTTGGGCGAAGTTTTTCGGGTGTGAACCGTTCACTCACGGAAAAACGCACGGCGCCCCAAGCACCACATCGCAGGCGGACAATCCAACAACGCACACGGTCGGCGCCGTTCCAACCACCCTCTTCGCATGGAGTCAGGGCTTGGCGCTTAAGCGTTGCGTTCGGTGCTTTGTTGAGTTTTCTGTCTCGGAGGGCGCATCTCCTGACGCGCCGCTTTCTCTCTTCGGCGGCTCAGAGAGCCGCCCTCCGAAAAACCTTCAACACTCGGAGGGCGCATCTCCTGACGCGCCGCTTTCTCTCTTCGGCGGCTCAGAGAGCCGCCCTCCGAAAAACC
>BEHT01000040.1 GCA_002898575.1 bacterium HR17 | reverse complement strand
CGCTTTCCTTGCGGCGGCTCAGGAGAGCCGCCCTCCGAATAAACCCTCTACACCTCGGAGGGCGCGTCTCTTGACGCGCCGCTTTCCTTGCGGCGGCTCCGAGAGCCGCCCTCCAACTGAACCCCATCATTATTCAACACAGCATTGCCATGCGGAGTCGTTGGGATGGCGGTGGTTGGCACAAAGGTAACCGTCGGCGCACCTATTGGGCTCCAACTGCAAAGTGGCATGGTGGATGACGAAGCGCTCCCGCAGCAGCGCTTGGGCGCGCGCCAGCACTTCCGACACATTTTGCAACCCTTCATCGCTGACGACTAAGTGGGCGCTCAAACAACGGCACTGGGAGCACAGACTCCAAACATGCAGGTCGTGCACCTGACGGACATGGGGCAGCGTCAGCAGTGCGTCCCGCACGACGCGGGTGTCTATGCCTGTCGGTGCCCCTTCCATCAGGATGTGCGCCGCTTCCCAAGTGACCCGCAGGGCTTGATAGGCGATGGCAGCCGTGATCACCAGCGACAGCGTGGGGTCTAACCAAAACCAACCGGTCAGTGCTATCAGCGCCCCCGCCACTAAGACGCCGACGGACGAGGCTGCGTCGCCGACGATGTGCAAGACGGCGCTGCGGACATTTAGGCTGTGCAACCCTATCCCATGTAGGAGGGCAAGCACGATCAAATTGGCGACCAATCCCGCAACAGCGATGAGTGACATTTCCGTCGCCTTGACGGGCACGGGTGCCACCAGCCGCCCAATGGCTTCCACGAGGAGCCAAAGACTGACAACCAACAGCGACCCACCGTTAAACGCAGCGGCGAAAATCTCTAACCGGTGCCATCCGAAGGTGAGCCGGTCTGAAGGTGGGCGTCGCGCCCAAAAAACGGCGGCAAGGGTCAATCCTAACGACAGTGCATCGGTCGCGACATGCACTGCATCGCTCAGCAACGCTAGGCTGCGCGTCCACCAACCGCCGATGAGTTCAGCGACGCAAATAGCGACAGTCAAACCGACCGCCCAGCCCAACCGCTGTCGCAGCCCATGTTCGTGGTCGTGCAAGGTGCGTTTTCCCTCCTTGCCGGTGCGCTCTTCGCCTTTCAATTTTGCGGCAAGGCAGACAACATTTTTGGGGCAGAAAGGGGATGGTGCCCGTGCGTCGTTGGTGTGTTAGCCTCGTTGTCCTTTGGCTCGCCGTCGCGTCCGCCCAATCGCCTCAAAGGGCATTGGACGCCCTGCTCAATGACCCTGCCCTCAAAGGCGCGTGGGTTGGCGTGGTCGTGCAAACGACGACCGATCCGCCTCACACCCTGATCGCCCACAACGCCGACAAGCGCTTTATGCCAGCCTCCAACGCCAAGTTGTTCACCAGTGCGTTGGCACTGGAGCGCTTAGGTGCCGACTTCGTGTTCGTCACGCCGCTGCTCACCGATGGCAAACAAGACGGCGACCGCTTACAAGGCAACCTTTACCTGCGGGGTGTCGGCGACCCCTCGCTAACGCGCCAGCGGTTGCAAGCATTAGCCCACGCCGTCGCACAAAAGGGTCTCCGCACCGTCACGGGTGACATCATCGTTGATGTGAGCGCCTTCAGTGACAACCGCTGGGGCACAGGGTGGGCGTGGGATTACCTGCACTATGGCTATGCCCCTGAAGTGTGGGCGTTGGCGTTAGACCGCAACGCCGTGACGCTGCAAGTCGCGCCCGCCGACGCCGCCGGCTCTCCCGCACAAGTCACCCTAACGCCACCGACCACATGGTTGTCGCTGGACAACCACATCCAGACTGTCTCAACCGATGAGGAGGGCGATTGGACGGTCTGGCGCGATTCGTGGGAACGCACGCTCCATCTTTGGGGACGCATCCCGCTTACCGCCAACCCTGAAACTGTTCGCCTCAGCGTCCCCGCTGTGCCTCATTACATCGCTGAAACTTTTTGTCACCTGTTAACGCAGGCAGGCGTGCAAGTGCAGGGGGAACCCCAGGTCGGCATCACGCCCCCGCACGCCACGGTCATTGCAGAAACAACATCTGCGCCCTTGCACGCGTTGGTGCGTTGGCTCAACAAAGTCAGCGACAACCTTTACGCCGAAATGTTGTTGCGCGCCGTCGCCTTCCATGAGCGCCGGCAGGGAGATATCGCGACCGCGTTGGCGATTTTGCGCGACCGGCTGAAGGCGTGGGGCATTGACCCTGACGATGTGCGCCTTGTGGACGGCAGCGGTTTATCGCGACTCAACTTGGTCACACCCCGCGCGTTGGTGCAACTGCTGCAAATCGCCCGCACCCGCCCATGGGCACAAGCGTTCCGTGACAGTTTGCCTATCGCCGGTGTGGATGGGACATTGGCAAACCGCTTTCGGAACACCCCCGCCGAAAAGCGCCTTATCGCCAAAACAGGGTTCGTCGGCAATGTCGTCGCCCTGTCCGGTTACCTGCAACGCAGTGACGGAAGCGAGGTGGTACTCAGCGTGGTGGTCAATCACTTCACGGCGCCGACGCGCCAAGTGCAAACTGCTGTTGACCGCTTCGTCGCTGCGTTGGTGCACTAAGTTGCATTTTCTGCCTCGGAGGGCGCGTCTCCTGACGCGCCGCTTGCTCTCTCTGCGGCGGCTCAGAGAGCCGCCCTCCGAACAAACCTTCAACCTTCGGAGGGCGCGTCTCCTGACGCGCCGCTTGCTCTCTGCGGCGGCTCCGAGAGCCGCCCTCCGAACAAACCTTCAACCTTCGGAGGACGCGTCTCTGACGCGCCGATTTCCTTGCGGCGGCTCCGAGAGCCGCCCTCCGAACAAACCTTCAACCTTCGGAGGGCGCGTCTCCTGACGCGCCGATTTCCTTGCGGCGGCTCAGGAGAGCCGCCCTCCCAGCAAACCCTCAACACTCGGAGGGCGCGTCTCTTGACGCGCCGATTTCTCCTTCGGCGGCTCGGAGAGCCGCCCTCCGAACAAACCTTCAACCTTCGGAGGGCGCGTCTCTTGACGCGCCGATTTCTCCTTCGGCGGCTCGGAGAGCCGCCCTCCGAACAAACCTTCAACCTTCGGAGGACGCGTCTCTGACGCGCCGATGCTCTTCGGCGGCTCCGAGAGCCGCCCTCCGAATAAACCCCGTTATTCAGCACGGTAATGCTCTTCGGCATACAAAAATCGCCCGCAGTTTTCGCAGGTCGGCAACCCTTCAGGGTCGCGCAGCGCCCGCCACACTTCCGCTGTGACTGTGATGCGGCAGCCGCCGCACAAGTTGCCTTCAATCTTGGCGACGGCGATGCCGCCCAAGCGGGCTTTGAGCCGCTCGTAGCGCCACAGCACTTCCGCAGGCACCATTGCCTGCAGCCGTTCCCGCTCTTGCAGCAGCGCCGTCCGTTCCTGATCCAATTGCGCTTTCAACCGCTGGGCGCGTTCCCGGACTTCTTGCCGCGTGGCTTGCCGTTCGTGCAACTGCGCTTCCGTTGCCTTGAGCCGCTGTTGGCTGTCTTCCAACTGCAGCATCAACTCCAGCATGCGGTCCTCCAAATGGTCTTTGCGGCGCCGCAATTCGTCCAACTCGGCTTGCAGGTGCTCCACTTCACGCGGGTTGCGGACGGCGCCGCTGGCAAGGCGGTTTTCCATCTGCCGGACCTTCGTCTCCGCAGCGTTCAATTCCAGTTCGGTGTCCAATAACTCCTGTCGCAACTTGCGGATGGTCCCTTCCATCTCGCGGGCTTCGCTGAGCAGTCGGTTGATTTCCGCTTCCAACGCATCGCCTTCGTCCAGCGTCGCTGACATGCGGTCAATTTCCGCCAGCCGCGAATCGGTCATCTGCAGCCGATACAGCACTTGGATGGTGCGCATCCCCGTCACTCTCCCAGCGCGTCAAACGCTGCACGAACCGTCGGCACCACGCCGCTTGGGCATCGTAGCGTGCTGCCAGCAGACTGTCCGCCAACTTCACCATAGCGTCTGGTGCGTTGTCCGTCAAGGCACAAACCCGTCGCCAATAAGCGACGGCGCGCCGATGCTGCCCGCTCAATTGCAACGCTATCGCTGCCGCAAAGTTCAACGGCAAGTCGTCCCGATAACGGTTCGCCAACAGCGTGAAGCCTTTGACAGCGTGCGCTAAATCGTTCTGCCGTTGATACATCTGCAACAACAACTCGTAGGCAGGCAAAAAATTGCGCTGCAGCGCGATCGCTTTGCGACACAACTCCATCGCTTCACCGATGCGGTTCTGCCCTGCCGCTTGCTGTGCCCGTTGAAACAAATCGGGAGGGCTGGCGACTTGGGGTCGGGGATTGGCAGCGCGAGGAGCGCCGTTGAGCCAGCGTTGCATGAGACGGCGCGCGCTTGGCGACAGTTGGTGAGCGGCGGTTTTGAGCAATTCCTCAGCCTCCGCGCGCCGGTTCAAGCGGTCGGCAATCAGCAACAATGCCCCTGTAAGATGCGCCTTGCGTTGCCATCTTTCTGCCACCCGCTCAAAGGCGCTGTCTCGCCACAGCCGCAGCGCCGCTTCCGCGTAAAGCAACGCCGCTTGCGGTTCGTCCGGCAATTGCGCGAGCAACTTCTCCGCCTCCTCCAACGCCGCCGCAGGCGCATCGGCTTTCAGCATCAGCCGAATGCGTTCCGCTTGCAGTGGCGGTTCATCTGCGATGCGTTGCGCTTTGTCCAGCAGCGCCAACGCGTTCGGGATTTGATCGGCGTGCTCCCACACTTGTGCTGCTTGCGCCAGCGCGGCGACTTTCGCTCGTTTGTCACGAACGACTTGCGCCCACCGCTCCCAAACGCGTGCTGCCCGTTCAGGCTCATTTGCCAGTTCCCACAACCGCGCCGTTGCCTTTGCAACCCGTTCGTCGCGCGCAAACATTTGCGACCGTTCTAACCGTTGCGCTGCCTCCTTCGTTTTGCCCAACTCATCCATCGCTTGCGCCCACCAAATCAACGCTTCTGCTGACGGCTGCTGCCGCAGCAACTCATCGCACAACCGCACCGCTTCTTTCGCCCGCCCTTGACACAGCCAAATCTCCACCAAAACGCCGGCGGCATCAAGGGATGGGACGAAGGACGAGAAACGGGCGGCGCGAGACGAACTGGGTGATACCTCAACTTTTCGCCCTTTGCCCCTTGTCAACTTTCCCTTGTCCGCTACTCCTTGTCCCAAACCCCTAAGCAAAAACGGTTCGGCTTCCACCCACTCCACGCGCTTGGCGTGCCAGATGCCCATTAAAGCGTTCAACCGCATGTCATCGGGGAAACGCTTGAGCGCCGATCGCAGGATGCGTCCTGCACGGTCAAATTGTCTCGCTTTCATCAAAGCCTCGGCGCGCAACGCTCGCCACTGCGGGTTGTCGGGTTGACGCCGCTGCGCCCACGCGTAAAGTTGTGCCGCTCGCTCAAATTCACCCAACTGCCCTTCAAGTTCTGCCGCTTCTGCAATGACTTCCACTGGCGGACGCCGCTTAAGGGCGTCATCGTAAGCCACCCGCGCCTTCGCCCCGTCGCCCAAATCGCGATACAATCGTGCCAAATGCACGAACGGCTCAAAATCGTCGGGACGCAACCTTGCCCAACGCTGCAAACTGCGTTCTGCCTCGCGGTAACGCCGCAACCGTGCGCAGCATTGTGCTTCCGCTTTGACAATTTCCGCGTCATCAGGGAAACGCCGCGCTAACCAGCGCACATGCCACAGCGCTTTCGCCCACGCGTTGTGCTGGCTGTAAAGGTCGGCAAGAGCGCGATGGGCATCGGCGTTGTCAGGCTGCAAATGTAGGGCGCGCCGAAAGTAGCGGATGGCACGCTCGGCATCGTTGGCTTGGGCGAACAACTTGGCGCACTCCATCGCCAACCGCCCATCGGTCGGAAATTGGTGCGTTAGCGCTTCCACTTGCTCCGCAGCGGTTTTCGCATCGCCCATCTGTAAAGCGATGCGCGCCAGCGCCAAGCGCCCTTCAGGCTCTTTGGGGGACAGCCGCACCGTGCGTTTGGCATGGTGCAGCGCCTTGCGCCAATCGCCTTTGCGCTCATAGTAAAGCGCCAAGTGAAACTGCACCGACGCCCAATCGGGAACACGGTGCGCCAGCCAACGCAAGTGATGTGCCGCTGCGTCCCATTCGTCCAGCGCAATCAGCGTGCGGGCAAGATGAACGCGGAACTCCGGCTCATCAGGTCGCAAATGGACTGCCTTACGCAGCGCCGTTCGTGCTTCGTCCAATTGTCCTAAGCGTTCCTGCACCTGTCCCAGCGTCGCCCAAAGGCGCGGGTCGTTGGGTAACTTTTGCGCCAACCACCGTAGGTGCGGAAGCGCTGCCGAAAACTCCCCCAGTTGCAGCAGCGCTTCCGTCAGCAGTTTGCGCGCCGCTGTGTCGTCGGGTTGCCTCTTGACCCACGGTTCCAGTTCCCTGCGCACCGCTTGCCAATTGCCCTTTTGCGCCCACTGCTTCGCCTCCTCCAACACCGCTGCCGACCGCTGCCGCGGTTTCTCAGGGCGCGACATCAACGGTTGCTGGGACCAAGTCCCTTGTGCCGTCAGCATCAAAACGACCAAACAAACGGTTCGCACCATCGGCATCATCCCTTGCTCCCTTCATCATCGCGGGAGGGTGCAGCAAGAGCCTCCCCCCGCCCACAAAAAGCCAACAGGTTGTGCGTTCATTCCTTACCGCCTTGTTCGCCGTAGACTTCGCGGGGCTCAAAGACCCGCAGTTGGAAGACTTGCAACTTGCCGTCGGGCGTGACTTTGCGGAAGAAGCAACTGGGATAACCTTCGTGGCAGGCGGCGCCGCCGATCTGCTCCACCTTAATGACCAACGCGTCCGCATCGCAGTCCACGAGAATGTCGCGGACGCGCTGGATACGCCCAGAGCGTTCGCCCTTCATCATCAACTTTTGGTGGCGCCGCCGCCAAAACCAAGTTTTGCCCGTTTCAAAGGTGAGCCGAACGGCATCGCGGTTCATGTAAGCGACGGTGAGCACTTCGCCCGTGTCTGCGTCCTGAATGACGACAGGGATGAGCCCGTTAGCGTCAAATTGGAGTTCGTCCAGAAACTGCGGTTCTGTCATCGTCGCGTCACTCCCTTTCGCGTTCGTTCAGCCGATTCCGTCGCTCCAATCCCGTTCTGTCAGGTGGGCGAGGGTCAGCGGCTCAACACCGAGCCGCTCTTTCGCCCACAGCAGCCATGCCAACAAACCGTCGTCGGGTGCTAACAGCAACTGGTGCAGCGCCCGTTCAATGCGGCTGCCCGTCCGCTTGGCGTAGCAGGACAACGGCAACTGGAAAAAGGTGTGGATTTGCAGCGAGGTGCACCCGCAGGTTAGGTAGCGAAAAGCGATGCTGCCGCTGCTGACATTGCCCGTCCCGCTGAGGGGCAGCCAACAAGGCAGTTGCCCGCGCCAACGCTGCTTTGCCAGTTGGCGGAGCACGCGTAGGTTGCGCGCGCTCAAATCGGGTCCGCCGTAAGCGACGCCTCGCACGCCGTCCCATTCACGGTGCGGGTCAAAAAGGCGGTTGGCGTAAACGAGGAAATCGGCGCCGTCGCCTTGCGCCGCTTCAGCAAGCAGCGTCCGCACCATCGTCAGTTGAAAAGCATCGTCAAACAGCGCGTTGAAGACCTTAATGCCCACCCGCAAAACGCGCGGCGCAGGGCAGCCCGTCGCCCGCTCGGCGGCGCGGCGCAGCAGTCGCGGCACCATCGCCAACCATTGCAAAATCGTCGCCTGTTGCTGGGCGCGATCGCTGCCCGCCAGCGTGGGGCTGAAGTCAAACTCCAGCGGCATGGGTGTGTCGGGGTGATGCTTGCGCCACACCGTCAACAAAGCGCGGACGGTGAAATCGTATTCGTCCACGCGCCACGCTTCGTCGGGCGATGCTGGCAAGTGGGCTTTGACAGAGGGGACGATGAGCATGCTGTGCTCCGCGCCGATGGCGAGGGCGGTGTCAAAAAAACGCAGGTAGGCAGCGAGGTCTTTGTGCCACCCCCGCCCGACCCAGGTGACCGTCCAGCCTTCCGTCCCGTCGGCGCCGCGAATGCGCTCCACCCGCATGCGAGTGACGGGCAACGCCCATGCTTGCATGCTGCGTTGCCCCGTGGCGTCTTCAGCGATGACCGTCTTGAGGACGCAGAAGCCTAAACCCGCTTGCCCGTCCGCTCGCACTTGGTGCGGTTCCATGCTCAACTGCCCGCTGGCTTTGCCGATGAGCAGCGCGACCGGCAAATCGGCGTAGGTGCCGCGCAAGTCTACGCCGTAACGCTCCAGTGCGAACTGCCACAGCGGTCGGGGTAACGGGGCGAACCGCCACCGCTCAAAATCCGCTTCCAGTTGCCGCCGATGGGTCTGCGACAAGGACAGGGTCATCGTGGGCTAGCCTCCATTTCGGCTTCCGCCGCCCGCTTGATCGCTTGCATTTCCTCCACCATGCGCCGCTTTGCCAGCCCGCTTTCCAGCACCTTTTTGCCCAGCATGCCTAGCAACCCGCCAACGACAATTTCCACACCGTGCTCCAAGCGCGTTGTGCTGTCTGGCTGGGGCGTCAGGGTGAACCAGCCGACCGCTCGCTCAAACGGTCCACGCACTTGCTCCATCGTGACCTTGTGCGGCGGGTCAAAGGTGAAGCGGGTCGTGACCCAAAAAACCCGCAAGCCGAACATGTCTTCGTTCACTTCCGCCAACACCGTGTCGTCCTGCCGTTCCAGCACCCGCAGGTCGTGCATGTAGCGGAACAGCCGCGGGTAGTTTTCCACCGTGCGCAAGAGGGCGTAAACCCGTTCTATCGGCGCATGGACTGTCACCGTTAGCACCAACCGAAAAGTCGGCATTGTTTCGGTCACCCGTTAGCAACGCCGGTAAGTAAATTTTGCGGCTTGCTCGACAGCGGCGCCTATTTAGGCATCATTGCGTCCTATCTCTCATGGCGTAAGGGTGACTTTCACGGCGCCGGTGTGTCCTGCCTGTAACGCCGTTTGCACCGCTCGCTGCCATTGCTCCAGTGGGAACCGGTGCGTAACTAATCCCTGCAGGTTGACTGCGCCCTGTCGCAGCAGAGTCAGCGCGATGTCAAAGGTGCGCACCCGTTCACCGCTCCAGCGCTCCACGCCGTAAGCATACGCCCCCAGCACCCGCAACTCTTTGAACCAAAGGCTCGCCCAACTTACCTTTGGCTCCGCAGGCATACCGACGACGACCACGACCCCTTGTGCCCGTGTCCAACGGACAGCGTCGTCCAACGAACTTTGTGACCCGACGCAGTCAAACACGATGTCCACACCGCCCAGCACCGTCGGTTTTCCTTGTTCAGGGTAAAACAGGCGCGCACCTGTCAAGTTTTGAAGGGCTCGGTAACAGCCTCGTCCAGCGGGCACGACGGTGTCAGCGCCTAACCGTTGCGCCCATTCCTGTTGGTGCGGATACTTGGCGACCGCAAATAGGCGCAGAGGCGTTCGCCCTGTCGCCCGTTCTACCGCCCGCAGTGCCGCGATGGTGAGCAGACCGATAGTGCCGCAGCCGACCACTAACGCCATCTTGGGCGCTTCCGCGACCGCCAGCGCTCGTAAGACGGCATGCAAGGCGCAACTGAACGGCTCAACGAGCACCGCCTCTTCATCGCGCAGTGCCGCAGGCACGCGAAATAACTGCCACTCATGGGCGACCAGTTCATCGCCCCACCCGCCACCTGTATCGCGGCAGTAGCCCGTTTGAACGCCCGCCCCGATGACGCCATCTGTCAACCGCTCGCAGCACGCGTAGTTGCCTTCAGCGCATTGGGGACACGGTGGATGCAACTCCCGCACAAAGCAACTGAGTGCCGGCTCCACGACGACGCGGTCACCGACCTGTACGCGCGTGACAGCGGCGCCGACTTCCACGACATCGGCGACGATCTCGTGCCCGAAGGTGAAGGGCACGGAAGTCACGGGAGACAGTAGCAGCGAACTTTTCGCCGTGATGACAGCTAAGTCGCTCCCGCAGATGCCGCTAAGGCGGGGGCGAAGGCGCACCCAGTTAGGCGACGGCAACCGCAGCGGCGGCATTTCCCGCAGCGCCAACAAGCCCAACGGGCTGGTGCACACCGTCGGCAACCGACGCCCCAACATCCGCACTGTCAAATAGCGCCAAACGCTCTTCCGCAGTTGCACCCCGCGCATTTTGTCAAGCCCCTTGCCACCCGCATCCGAGCGATGGGCAACGCTGGTCGCCAGTGATGATAGCGCGAGGCAGCGGGTTGTCATGAGACAGTGCCACTGCCATACTGATGGGCGTCGCTCTTATCCCTTGCACAAGCGGAAGGGATGAACGATGGCGCGATGGGTGCAAGTGGTGTCCGTCTCACTCACGGGACAGGGCAGCAAAGAGCGCAACTTGGCGACGGCGATGGAGTGGCTGGAACGGGCGGCATGGCACCGACCCGACCTCGTGTGCTTGCCTGAAACCTTCACGGGGTTGGGCATGGGCACCGCCCAATGGGCGGCGACGGCGGAACCGCTGGACGGTGCAACGGTTGCCCGCTTGAGCGATTACGCCCGCCGCCATCGCACTTGGGTCGTTTGCCCGATAGTGTTGCGCGATGGCAACAGGTTGCACAACGCCGCCGTGCTGATCAACCGCGCCGGTGAAGTCGTCGGCTATTATGCCAAGATGTTTCCGACCCTCTCCGAACTGGAAGCGGGCATTTGCCCCGGCACCGACGCACCCGTTTTTGAGACGGACTTCGGGCGCGTCGGCATGGCAATTTGCTTTGACCTGAACTTCCGCGAGGTCGCCGAACGGCTCAAAGCCAACAAGGCGGAACTGGTCTGTTTCGTCTCCATGTATCCCGGTGGCAAGCAAGTGCAAGTGTGGGCGCTAGACTTCGGTTTTTGGATGGTCACCGCCATCGCCGCTCCGCAAAGCGTCATCGTCAACCCGTTGGGGCGCATCGTGGCGCAAGCGCAACCGACTTACATGCCCCTCGCCAGCCAACGGATCAACTTGGACGCCGTCGTCGTCCATCTGGACTACAACTACCCGAAATTGTTGGCGCTCAAAGAGCGTTACGGCACCGACGCTGAGTTGGACATCGCGCAACCTGAAGCCCGTTGCCTACTGACCTGTCACCGCTCGGACGAGAGCGTTTGGGATTGGGTGCATGCATTCGGGTTAGAGCCGATAGATGCCTACTTTGACCGCGCCCGGCGCGAACGGGCGCGCCACCTCACCTGACAACCCGTCCGTCACAGCGACACGGGGCAATGCTCTTCGCTGGACCGCACCGCTGCCAACGCCAACCGCAGTGTCTTGAGATTGTCCCGACCTGCGACCGCGGGTTCATCGTTTTGCTGAATGGCACGCATCAACTCCGCCATCGTCGCCGCAAATGCGTCAGGAAACCAACTGCCTTTCAACTCCAACCGCAAAACGGGGATGTCCGCTCCCTGCAAAGCGACCGTGACTTGCGTCGCATTGCCCCGCACCGTTCCTTGCGTTCCGTCAATCGTGAACTCGTAGTGGCTGTCTTTGCCTTGCACGACATCGTTGAACCACAAGTTCGCCATCAAGTGTTCGTCAAACTCCAAGTTGATGCTGTAAACCATCGGCGCGACGGCGCGCTGCCCCGGCATGCGGACGGTCGTGGCGTAAACGCGCTGGGGTTCTCGCCCCGACCAGTAGCGCATCAGGTCAAGGTAGTGGATGCCGTGGTCCACGACCAAGGCGTTGGGCGTTTGGGCGAACCAACCGCTGTCCTGATTGCCCCGCACATGGTGCGTCAGGTGGAAGACTTCGCCCAGCCACCCTTGCGCTATCAGCAACTTAGCGAAGCGATGTCCCGGTGCGTAGCGCGCTTGCTGATTGACCATCAACTTCACACCTGCCCGTTCGCACGCGTCCACCATCGCTTGTGCGTCGTCCAAGGTGTGGGCGAACGGTTTTTGGATGAGGATGTGCTTGCCCGCTTGTGCCGCCGCTTGCACGATTTCCACACGCCCTTGTTGATGGATGGCGATGTCCACGATGTCCACTTCAGGCAACTCCAGCAGCCGACGGTAGTCGGTGAACCAGCGGGGAATGCTAAACCGTTCAGCGGTCGCTTTGGCAGCGTCCTCACGGATGTCACAGCAAGCGACGACGCGGAAGCCAAACTTTTGGTAAGCAGGCAAATGGGCGTTGTTCATGATGCCACCGCATCCGATAACGCCGATGCCGTAATCGGTTCGGGGCGGCAAGGGGATGCTGTAGTCCAACGCCAACAAATCCCGCAAGTCGCGCATCGGCTCTATCCCCCTTTCACGGTGTCCCGGGCAAATTATGCCGATGGCGCTCCTCGGCAGTCAAAAGGACGGGCGGCATAATTTCTCGGCGGCGCTCAGCACCTCACGCGGAAAGGAAGGTGGCAAACACATGCACGAACGCGGCAAGCAGTTTTTGTTCCGTTTGCTCCAAACGCCCAGCCCGTCGGGCTACGAGGAAGCCATTCAAGAGGTCGTGCGGGCGTGGGCAAAAGAGTATGCCGATGCAGTGCGCACCGATGTGCACGGCAATGTCATCGCGGCGCTCAACCCTGACGGTCAACCCCGCGTGATGCTGGCGGGACATTGTGACCAGATTGGATTGATGGTCCAGCACATTGACGAGCAAGGCTTTTTATATGTCAACCCCATCGGCGGCTTTGACATGCAGGTGCTCATCGGGCAACCTGTCGTCGTCTGGACGCAACACGGTCCCATCAACGGCGTCATCGCCCGCAAGCCTATTCACTTGCTGACAGAAGAGGAACGCAAGCAAATCCCAAAGTTTCAGGACATCTGGGTGGACATCGGCGCTAAAGACGGCGAAGACGCCAAAGGGAAGGTGCGCCTCGGTGACCCCATCACCTTCAAGTTAGAAGTGCGGGAGATGGGAGACGGACTGATCAACGCCCCCGGTATTGACGACAAAGTGGGGGCGTGGACCGTCATGGAAGCGCTACGCTTGCTTAGCGAGCGCAAGCGGGAACTGCAAGCCGCCGTCTTCGCCGTCAGCACCGTGCAAGAGGAAGTCGGGTTGCGTGGCGCAATGACCAGCGCTTTCGGTATCGCCCCCGACATCGGCATCGCCGTTGATGTCACCTTTGCCACTGACCATCCTGCCACCGACAAACGCCAAGTCGGCGACATCAAGTTGGGCGCTGGTCCCGTCATCTATCGCGGTCCCAACATTAACCCGGTTGTCTTCCGCCGCTTGGTAGAGACAGCGGAGCGCGAGGGCATCCCGTATCAACTGGCGGGTGCATCGCGTCCGACGGGCACCGATGCCAATGTCATCCAAATCAGCCGTTCAGGTGTGGCGACAGGGCTCATCAGCATCCCCAACCGCTACATGCACTCGCCCGTGGAAATGGCGGCGCTCAGCGATTTAGAGAATGCCGCCAAACTGATCGCTGCTTTCGTTGCCTCGTTGGGCTCAGCCGACAACTTCACGCCGACACCGTGACGCCAAAGGGGGCGAAAAGGGGTGCAGGAGTGGACCTACGAGGCGCTGATGCAAGAGTTGACCAAGCCGGCGGGCACGAAAATCGTGCTGGTGGTGCTGGACGGATTGGGCGGGTTGCCCGTGCCTGAACTGGGCGGCAAGACGGAACTGGAAGCGGCAAACACGCCCCATCTGGACGCGCTGGCGAAACGCGCCATGCTGGGCTTGAGTGAGCCGGTGTTTCCGGGCATTGCCCCCGGAAGCAGCGCCGGTCATTTCGCGCTGTTCGGTTACGACCCGCTCCGCTACTATGTCGGGCGGGGTGTGTTGGAAGCACTGGGCATCGGCTTCCCGCTCCAGAAGGGCGATGTCGCTATCCGCGCCAATTTCGCGACGGTGCGCTACGACGGTGACCGACCGATCGTCGTGGACCGCCGCGCGGGGCGCCCGCCGACCGAAGAGACGCAACGACTGTGCGCCAAACTGCGCGCCGCTATCAGCGACATTGACGGCGTGCAGGTGCTCATTGAACCCGTCAAAGAGCACCGGTTCGTCGTCGTGCTGCGGGGCGACGAGTTGGGCGACGGCGTGCGGGACACGGACCCGCAGGTGACAGGGCAACCTCCTTTGCCGCCGCAGCCAGACCCCGACACGCCCCAAAACCGCCGCACCGCCGCCGTGGCAGCCAAGTTGGTAGACCGCATCGCCGCCGTGTTGCGCGATGAACCCCGCGCCAACTTTGCCCTTTTGCGCGGGTTCGCTCAGCGCCCCTCGTGGATCTCCTTCCGCGACCTTTACAAACTCAACGCCTGTTGTATCGCCGTTTACCCGATGTATCGCGGGCTCGCGCAATTGGTGGGCATGACCGTGCTGGATTTGCCCGGCGACAGCATCGCCGACGAACTCCAAGTGCTACGGCAGGCGTGGCGCGATTTTGACTTCTTTTTCGTGCACATCAAGGCGACCGACGCGCGGGGCGAAGACGGCGACTTTCGGGGCAAGATCGCCGCGATTGAGGAGTTTGATCGGCACCTGCCCGACCTCTTAGCGTTGCAGCCTGATGTGCTAGCGATCACAGGCGACCACTCCACGCCGGCGCTTTATCGGGCACACAGTTGGCATCCCGTCCCGCTGCTCGTCTCGTCGCGGTGGGTCATCCCAGACCCGACGGTGGACGGGTTCGGCGAACGAGCGTGCGCAAAGGGGACGCTAGGCAAAATTCCGGCGCGGTTTTTGATGAGCCTGCTGCTGGCACACGCTGGGCGGTTGGAGCGCTATCAAGCATAACGAGGCATCAGGCTGGAAGACGCAGCAAAAACCTCCACCGAAACCGGGGGCACGCCTTTTGGGCGCGGTCGTTACTGTTTGAGGTAGACAATGGTGGCGCCGTCGCCGCCTTGAGCGAACGGGGCGAGTTCAAATGCCCGCACCTGCGGGTGAGCCCGCAGGTAGTCATGGACGGCTTGACGGAGTTTCCCTGTGCCTTTACCGTGCACGATACGGACCGTTTGATGCCCCGCTAACAGAGCGTCATCCAGAAACTTAGCAAGGGCATCCAACGCTTCGTCCACACGCTTGCCCAGCAGGTTCAACTCGGTCGGCGCTGTCAGCATCTTGCGCACATGCACCGCTGTCACCGCTGCTTGGTTGGGTGTTGAGAGCGATGCCGCATCGGCGGGTTCTAACCGGTCGGCAGCCACCCACACCCGCAAACCACCGACATCCACTTGGGCATCTTTGCCGTTCTCGCTCAGAGCCACGATGGTGCCCACGACACCCAAGTCCCGAATGCGCACTGCGGTGCCGACGGCAAGGGTCGCCGGCGCTGCGGGGGCAGCGGCAGGGGGCAAAGACGCTGGGGCTGTCGCCGCCAGTTGCTGCCAGAGTTGCCGCAACTGTTGACGGACATCGGACGAAACGACGGGGCGCTGGCGCAACGCCTTGAGCAACTCGTTGGCTTGCCCTTCCACACGCCGCAGCAGCGCTTCGGCTTGGCGGCGGGCTTCTGACAAGATGCGCTGCTCTTCTTCGCGCAGCCGTTGTTCGCGGGCGCGCAGTTCCTCTTCCCGCTGTTCCAGTGCGCGTAAACGACGCTCCCATTCCAAGCGGGCTTGCTCGGCGGCGTGGCGCTCTTCGGTCAGTTGGGCGATAAGCGCGTCGGCTTCACGCCGATGGCGGGGTAACTGACGGCGGGCTTCCTGGATGACTTCCGCCGGAACGCCCAATCGCTTGGCGATGTCCAACGCGTGGCTTTGCCCCGGCACGCCGATGACCAACTGGTAAGTTGGGCGAAGCGTTTCGGGATCAAAAAGGACGCTGGCGTTGCAGAAACGGGGCTGACGGTAGGTGAAATGTTTCAGTTCGCTGTGGTGCGTCGTGCAAACGACCTTAGCGCCCCGCCGATGCAGAAAAACGAGGATGGCTTTCGCCAACGCTGCGCCCTCAACGGGGTCGGTGCCTGCACCCAATTCGTCCAGCAGCACCAGCGTCTGCCTGTCGGCGCGACGCAACATGCGGGCGATGTGGCTCATGTGGCTGGAAAAGGTGGACAAACTCTGCTCAATGCTCTGCTCGTCACCGATATCGGCGAACAGTTGCCGAAACACACTCACCTGCGCCCCTTCAGCGGCAGGCAAATGCAGCCCCGCCTGCGCCATGAGGACAAGCACGCCGAGGGTTTTCAGCGCCACCGTTTTGCCACCCGTGTTGGGTCCGGTGATGACCAGCACATCAAAGTCAACGCCCAATTCTAAGTCAATCGGCACGACGAAGCCCTGAAAGTGCAGCAGCGGATGGCGCGCCCGACGGAGTTTGATGACACCGTCCGCGTTCAACACGGGCTCGTAAGCCCGCAACTCTTGCGACAGTTTCGCTTTGGCGAAGGCGAAGTCAATGCGCCGAACGGCGTCCAGCGTTTGAGCGATCAGCGGCAGTGCGTCGACGACGGCGTTCGTCAAGTCGCGCAAGATGTGGGCGACCTCGCGTTCTTCCTCTGCCTGCAGCAGGCGGATTTCGTTGCCCAGTTCCACCAGCGGCTCCGGCTCAATGAAGACGGTCATACCTGACGAGGACTTGTCGTGAACGATGCCGGGCACTTGGGTGCGAAACTCCGCACGCACCGGCAAGCAGTAGCGCCCGTCGCGAACGGTGTAGTAGGGCTCTTGCAAAAACTTGCTGATGGACGGGTCGCGCAATAGGTCGTGCAACTTCTCCTGCATGCGCTGCTGTAAGGTTTTGATGCGGCGGCGTAAGCGCGCCAGTTCGTCGCTGGCGCGATCTAGCACTTGCCCGTCTTCGCCGATGCACCATCGGATGCGGGCGACCAACGGGGTGTGGTCACCGATACGCTCGGCATGAGGGCGAAGGCTATCGTCGGCGGCAGGTTTTAAAAGCCATGCTCTCAAATGCATCGCTCGTTCCAGCGTGGCAGCGACGACTAACAGTTCGTGCGGTTCCAGCACGGCACCTTGCCGGGCACGCCCCAGTGTGGGGCGCAAGTCGCTGATGCCGCCCAACGGCGGCGCACCCCACCGCTCCAAATATCGGCGGGCATCCGAAGTCTCGCGTTGGCGTCGCTGCACTTCGTCAATGTCCGCCACAGGCAGCAAGGCGTGTGCCATCTCCTTTGCCGGCGCTGTCGCGCACCGGTCTGCCAACAACTGGCGGATTTTGTCCCACTCCAAGACGCGGAGGGTGCGGTCATCCATTGCGCTCACTCCTATCGTCGCTACCGATGCTACGATTTTGATGCAACCACGCTTTTAGAGAGAGGAGGCGATCATGACGGGTCTTTTGCGCTGTCAACGGCTGTTAAGCGTTGCCGCTGCGCCGGGTTGTGGTAGGGCAAACACTGCTCAAGTCGTCGCGACGCCGGCACCTGCCGCCGCGTTCACTGCCGGCGAGCGCCAAGCGGCGCAAACGCTGTGGAACCTGATTGTGTGGCTCCGTGCAAGAGAATCGCCCGACCGTTCCCCTCACATGGGATGCTGCAAAGGGGGTAGGAGTGTGCCTCGTTCATTAGTCATCCTTGGCGCCGCGCTGACCCTCTCTGTTGCTGCTGCACAGCCTCAATGGACCGTCAACTGGCAGTTTGAAGTTGTCGTTCGGGAGGCTCAGTTGGCAGAGTTGCAAGCGAATGGGGTGCCATTGCTGCGATGGCGGGGTGAAAACGCAGCGGCATTGGTTCAAGAATGGGCGCGTCGTTTGAACGATGCGCGATGGCGCGGTGCGACGGCGAACGCTGTGACCATTGCACGCGTTGAAGGCGGTTACGCCCTTATCTTAGAGAGTGTGCCCTTGTTGACTGTCACGCACGCAACAGCCCGTGCGTGGGGGAGTGACGCCTACGCGCTCGTTCAACAATGGGCGTCACGGTTGCGTCAAGCCCTGTCGTGGGAATGGATTGCGGTGCCGGCTGACAGCGTGACCGTTGCTGTGGGTGAGGAAGTCGCTCTGCCTCTCTTTGGCAACGCATCGGGCGTCGTCCAAGTGGAAGCCCGTCCCCCAGAACCCGTTCGCCTACGGGTCAGCACCACAAACGACAAAATCGCTGTCCATGTGCACGGCGTGGATGTCGGCGCTGGCGTGCTCCGCATCGTCAAAGGGCGCGTCGGTGTGCGATTGCCATATCGCATATTGCACCGCGCCGCACAGTGGCAAAGGCACCCCATTGCCTACGCGCGCGGCAGGCAGATTAGCCTGCTTATGGCACACGAAGCCGTAGAAAACGCCGTCCTGAACGCGCTGCGGTTGCAACTCGGCGCCCAGTGGCGGCTGACGCCGGTCAGCGATGGGCAAGCCGTTCGTCTCCTTTCGCCGAACACATCTTTTGCGTGGCGGCTCCAAGTGACCGGCGATCAATTGTTGCCTGTGGACGAGACCGTCACGGTGCCGTTGAGGGCGTTTCCACAGTCGTTGGGCGACGCCGATCTGCTGGTCATCAGCAACGACCCGGAGACTTTCCGCGATTACCGTGTGTTGTGTCGCGGGACGCTCCCGCCGGCACAGACGGTGCGGTTCATGGTGCACCACCGCAACGGGTTACCCCGCCCTGCATGGCTGGCGCTGGAGTTGTTGAACACGGAAGAACAACCGATAGAAGTGATTGCGCGGTTTGGCTACGGAGTGCCCCGTGAAAGCGAATTGCAAGTGGGGCATGAGGCAACTGCCCGGTTTTTGCAAGCGTTAACGGACGACGCCGCAGTTCGGTTAACTCTGCCGTCGCAAAGCGCTTATCGCCTCTTTCGGTTTCTGCTTCAACCGCGTGACACCGCCAGCGTGCTGGCGGAACTGCGGCTGGAAGCACCGGCGGGTGTTGCTTATCGGGTCGTTACCCTGCCTACCGAACCGCCCAAGACCGAGGTGTTGACGGGTAGCCAACTGGCGGAAGCGTTGGTGAGCGTGAGTGAACCGCCGCCTTTTCCCAAGCCCGTGCGAACCCTCACCGAAACCCATACAGCGGGCGGAGCATGGACTTTCATCAGTGTCGGTCGCTACGGGCTGCAACTACCGCTGAAAGGACGCGTGCTGCACGGCAATTACGGCGTCGTTTACCGCGTCACGCTGCGGTTCGTGAACCCGACGCAGCGGACATGGCGGGCACAACTCGTCGTGGAACCAGTCGGTGGGGTCATTCGGGGGGCTTTCGTCGTCAACGGTCGGTTGGTGGAAGTGCCGCTGTTGCGCCCTTATCAAGAGCGGGTGTTAGACGAATTTCCGCTAGCGCCAGGACAAACGCGCATCCTCACGGTTGTCACGGTTCCTGCAGCGGGTTCGTTCTACCCCATCCAATTGATTGCGCGGACCCAATGACACGGCGATCCTAAAAGGAGGCGACGAAAGCGTGATCGCCGAGATCTGGAGCGTCGGGACGGAGTTGCTGTTGGGGCAAATTGTGGACACTAACGCCGTTTATTTGTCGCAGTGGCTGGCACGGTTGGGCATTGACCTGTATCGGCGCGGCACCGTCGGGGACAATCGCGCCCGGATCGCCCAAGCGGTGTGCGAGGCGTTGGGGCGTGCCGACCTTGTGCTGATGACCGGCGGTTTGGGTCCGACCCCTGACGATGTGACGGCAGCAGGCATCGCCGACGCCTTCGGCGCCCCGTTGGTGCGCCATCCAGACGCCGAGGCGTGGTTGGTGGACCTGTTGCAGCGTCGGGGGATCCCTCTGTCCCCGACGCTGCTCAAGCAAGCGGACTTGCCTAAGGGCGCCGACTGGCTCAAAAACCCTGTCGGGACGGCGCCGGGCATCTGGATGGAGCGCGCCGGCAAAATCGTCGTCGCGTTGCCCGGCGTGCCAGCGGAGATGGAGGCAATGTTTGAGCAAGAAGTGGTGCCCCGCTTGCAGCGGCGGCTGACAGGCGGCGTGCTGCGCTGGCGCGTGTTGCGCTTTGCCGGCATCGGCGAATCCGCCCTGACTGACCGGCTGGGTGACCTGATGGACAGCCCCAATCCGACCTTGGGCACGCTGGTCAAGCCCGGCGAAGTATGGCTGCGCCTCGCCGCCAAAGCCCCGTCCGAAGCCGAAGCAGATGCGCTGCTGGCAGACATGGAGGCGAAAGTGCGTGGACAAGCCGGACAGTGGTTGCTGGCAGTCGGCGATGAACCGATAGAGGAATTGGTCGGGCAGCGACTGCGAGCGTTGGGTTGGTCTATCGCCACCGCTGAATCAGTCACCGGCGGGCTGATCTGCGCTTTACTGACCAATGTGCCAGGCAGCAGCGAGTATGTGCGCGGTGGCATCGTCGCTTACACAGACGGGGCAAAAATGAGCCTGCTGGGTGTTCCTTGGGAGACCCTCAATAAGCATGGCGCCGTCAGCGCCGAGTGCGCTCAATGGATGGCAGGCAGCGTTCGGGCGCGTCTGAAAGCTCAGGTCGGTGTTGCCACAACCGGTTACGCTGGACCGACAGGCGGTGAACCGGACAAACCTATCGGCACCGTGTTCATCGCTGTCAGCACCCCCGACGGCACCGATGTCCAGCGCTACCAGTTACGGGGCACCCGCCGCCAAATCCGCGAACGCGCTGCACATATAGCGTTAGTGCAAGTCCTGAAAGCCCTCAGCAAATTCTGATTGAGGTGCTGTCCGCGCCGCGTTCGGGACAATTTTCCGCTTAACGCATGACGAACCAAAAGCCGAGGCATCCGAGGGTTATGAGTGCGCAGGGTAGCAGGAAGCAACCGATAGTCGTGCGGTCGTAGAGGCGGTTGTAAAGAGCCCGTCGGGGGTTTGTTACCCATCCCCACCCTCGCGGGGCTTTGAGCCCCCATCGGTGCCGCACGATGCGTTTCCACGACGACCGTGCCGCGAGCCGTTTGCGCAGGGATGGGCGCCGAAACCGCATGGCAGGTCAATCCCCTCGCCCGCGCAGGGCGCGTTCCACTTCTCGGCGCATTTCCCGCTCCATGATTTCACGGCGCCGATCCACCTTGCGTTTGCCCCGCGCTAACCCCAACTCCACTTTGGCGTAACCGCGCTCGTTAAAGTAAAGCCGAAGCGGAATGAGGGTTAATCCGCGCTGCGCCGTTAACCCTGCCAAACGATTGATTTCGCGGCGATGCATCAATAACTTGCGAGGGCGCTGAGGGTCATAGTTGCGCTGCAGGATCGGATCGTAAGGGGCAATGTGCATATTGAAAAGCCACAGTTCGCCGCGTTGCACACGGGCAAAAGCATCCGCTAAAGACACTTTGCCGGCACGCACAGATTTAACCTCGGGGCCAGTTAGGGCGATGCCCGCCTCATAAGTTTCCAAAATATCAAACTCGTGGCGCGCCTTGCGGTTGACGGTGACATTGCGTTGGGACATCGTCGCCCTCCTGACTTCCGGGCAGTTCGTCACTTGGCTGACACAGGGGTCGGTTGCTGAGCGGAACGCGTCGTGCGGCGTTTAGCAGGTATGTTGATGCCTTTGGCTTGGGCGATCTCTTGTAGCGTTCGCGCTGCCCGTTGAGCAGCGCTGCTCACTTCGGGAATGCCCGCTGCACCGACACGCCGCAGGACATCAATAGCCCGGGGGTCACCGAGTTCTTCCAACGCTTTAATGGCTTGCAACGCGACTTGCGGATGGGCGTCGAAAACGGCTTGCATCAGAGCCAACAAACTGTGGGGATTTTTCAATTGGGCTAATCCCATCGCGGCGTGATAGCGCACACTCCACTCTGGGTCGCGCAAGGCGTCACACAAGTGGGGGACAACATCTTCACCGTCTAACGCCATCAGACCTTGCACTGCGGTCAGACGCAACAACCAATCGGGGTCTTTGAGGGCTTTCTTGAGATACGGCTTCGCCATCTCTTTGCCGACCTGGACCAGCGAACGCAGGGCTTGAAACCGCACTTCATGGTCAGGGTCGTTCAGCAGTCGCGCCAGCGGCTCAAAGAGCGATTTATCTGGAAACCGTGCGATCGCTTGAACGGCAGATTGGCGCACGACAGGGTCAGGATCCCGTAGCGCCTTGACAAGTTCCCGCAAGGCCCGGCGATCCCCCATCGTTCCTAACACTTCTGCGGCGACTTGGCGAACGGCGATGTTGGAGTGCTGCAGCGCTTTGACCAGTTGCGGCACACCGTCTTTGCCGATGTTGAGCAACGCGTCCCGCACCAATTTGCGCAATTCCGCGCCGTCGCGCGCGAGGATGTCCAACAAAACGGGGACGGATTTAGGGTCTTTCAACTTCCCCAGCGCTTCAATGGCGGTGCGGGAAAAATCTGCCCCTCCGTGTTGCACCAAATCGGTCAACAAGCGCGAGGCTTTGCGGCTGGCAATTTCACCCAACGCCTCCACGATGAGGCGTTGCAACTCAGGCGCTTCACGGTGAAAGCGCTCCAGCAAAATAGGTGCGGCTTCTTTCGCCCCGATTTTGCCCAGAATCTGAATGACCCAGCGGCGCATCGGTAAATCGTCGTCGTCCATATGCTTGAGCAGTTCAGGCACCGCAGGGCGACCGATCTTAGCCAGCGCTTCAGCCGCTGCCCGCTGCACGGTTAGGCTGGAATCGCGCAAAGTAGCGACGAGAGCCGGCACGGCTTTCGTCGCCCGCAGTTCGCCCAACGCCATGGAGGCGACCAGCCGCACCAGATAATGCGGGCTTTTTTGCAGCGCTTCAATCAGCGGGTCAACGACGCTTTTAGCAGGTAAGGAAAGGACTTGTTGGACACTTTCTTCAGGGGTCGCTTCCGAACGACCTTCTAAGCGTTTCAAAATCCGCGTCAACTGCTGCCGCACACTGGACATTGCTGTCGCCTCTTTTGCCTGATTTTGACCAAGGTGCTGACCAGCGGTCGCTTTAAATTATGGCGCTTTCTTGCGCTTTCGTCAAGGGGTCTGTGCCGAACGGCGCCGATAAAGCCGCACCGCATAACTGCAAAGAGCGACGAAAATCGCCAATAGACTCAGCATCAAAACCGCGTCCGTCCATACAGGCAACGGTAAAACCGCTACCGTAACAAACCCTACCCCCAGAGCCGTCAACCACAGCCCAGCCACTTGGTGGACCTGCCGCCACACCACCTCGTCCTTCAGCGTCCAAGGCACCCGCACCCCGACGAAGCGGTTCTGGGGCAACTGTGGGCATAGCCTGCCGATGGCGACCAGAAGCAATCCGAGCGCCGGCATCAAAATGGGGCGCGGGCTGTGCAGCCACCCCAGTGCTGTCAGCAGAAGGCTCCCTTGCACCGCTACCATGAACATCCCGATCCACCATTGCACCTGCCACAACAGCCGTCGCTCCTGCACTGTGGCAAGCGATGTGACCGCCCCTATCACCGCCCACACGATGGCGACGGTTAGCGGCATCAGCCACAGGAGCACCCCTTTGCTCGCCCATCCGTCGGGCTGCCAGTACAGGTTGAAGTGAACGGGCACCTTGGGCGGCAGATGCGGATACGCTAACTGCGCCAGCAACCAACATATCCCTGTCCATAGCCCGCCTGCCAGCGCCATGAGTGCGGCGTCGCGACGCCCCTGCACCATCGGACACGCACCTCACGATTGCCGCCAACGGGCATCAAACGCGTCTACAAACGCTTGCAGCGTCGGCTCATCAAACAGCACGAACCGAATGTCCCGCAGCGGACTGTCGGGATACTGCTCGCAAAAGGCACGGACGGTGTCCAGCAGGATGGCAGCGCAACGGTCTTTAGGGAACCCGAAGATGCCCGCGCTGATGGCGGGCAGGGCGATGCGTGTCAAGCCGCGCTCGTGTGCCGCTTTCAGGCTGTTCCACACCGCATCGCGCAGCAGCGCATCGGCTTCCTCAGGCGGATGCTCGCCCCAAACGGGACCGACGGCGTGGATGACGACCCTTGCGGGCAAGTTGCCTGCACCCGTGACCGCCACTTGCCCTGTCGGCACGGGACCGTGCTGGCGCACCCACTCGTCGCTTTCTTGTTGAATGCTCAGCCCACCCTTGCGGACGATGGCGGCAGCGACCCCACCGCCATGCTTCAAGTAGGAATTTGCCGCATTGACGATGGCGTCCACCGGCTCCGCCGTGATGTCGCCGTGCACGAGCCGCACAGTTTGCCCTGTCGGCAAACACACTTCTCGCACGACCGCGTTCATCACCGTCACCCCCCAACCGCCATTTTACCGCACCGGCACGGCTGCTTGACGCCTCGCACCCATAACGGCGCTGACAACTTTCGGCACAACCTCTGCTGCAAACAGGACAGCACCGACGATGATTAATGCGTCGCCGGGCAACCGCAATTTGTTGAGCCAATGCACGACGGGTTGCTCGTAAAACGATAACGCTCGCGCTGAAGCGTAGTCCAGTGCAATCGCTTCCATTAGTTGCAGCACACCGACAGGTATCACACTGAGCGCCAGCATCAACGCCAAACCGATGTTCAGCATCCAAAAACTCGCCCACAACCTCTTTTCGCTCCAGCCATCGTGGTGAGCGTGGCGAACAGCATAAAGTGTCATCCCCAATGCCAAAAAACCGAAGGCGCCCAAAAACGAGCCGTGTCCATGCGCAACGGTCAGGTAAGTGCCGTGCTCGTAGTAGTTGATGACGGGCAAGTTGATGAGCAATCCCAAAACACCCGACCCAATAAACTGCCAAAGAGCCGATGCCACGAAGTAAGCGAAAGGCAGCCGATGCACAGTTTT
This sequence comes from bacterium HR17, assembly GCA_002898575.1. Lineage (NCBI taxonomy): Bacteria > Candidatus Fervidibacterota > Fervidibacteria > Fervidibacterales > Fervidibacteraceae > Fervidibacter > Candidatus Fervidibacter japonicus. The sequence goes on along the minus strand of BEHT01000040.1, from coordinate 6,478 downwards.
CACCATGCCGCTGACCTGCAATGTTCGCAGAGCCGTTGAAAGCAGCAAAAACAGCGGGATGACTTCTAAGGTGCTGAAGACGCCTCCGATGCCCAACCAAAAACTCGGTTCTCCGACCCACCAGAAATGGTGTCCGACGGCGAGGAAACCTGCCAGCAAAACGAAGGCGCCTTCCAGATACAGGCTCTTGGTCACTTCTTCGTTGCTGACCAACTTTAAGCCTGCAAAGAACCAACCGAGCACCAGAAGTTGAAAGAAAGCGAAGATGCCTTCAACCCAATGGTGCACGACCCACCAACGCCAAAAGTCAATGACGACCCAATGGCTGTCTGGACGGTAAAAGAAACTGGCGAAGAACGCCGCTGTGATGCCCGCTCCGTTTATCGTCAGCAAGTTCAGCAAAGGACGCCATTGCTCTCGCGCGCTTTGCAGCACCGATGCCAACACGATTGTCCACATCGTAAAGCCCAGAGCGATGCCGCTTCGCCACAGACGACCCATCTCCAAATATTCCGTCCCTTCGCTACCTAACAGTGGTGAACTTGTCCATCCTTTGACACTCGCATACAGTCCAATCAATGTCCCGACGATGGAAATTGTCAAGATAGAGATGGAGAGGTAAGCGATGGGGCGATGCCAATTCTGTTCTTTTCCGCCGATAAGCAAAGCGATGTAAAGTGATGCCGACATCCACATTCCGACGACCCAAATGACCGCTGTCGCCGTGTGCACGGTGCGGACGAACTGGAAGGGTAAAATTGCCATGCGTTCTAACCCCAAACGAGAGAAAATGCCGTAAAAGTCCTCGCGGGAAGCGTAAGCGTTGGCGAGGTAACCACCTGCCAGTGTCTGCAAGACGAACACCAACGCACAACCTGCCAACAAAAGCAGCGTGACCTTTTGCAGGAAATTGAGCGGTGTTTCGGCATGTTCTCGCAGTGGCGGCAATTGCGGGATAGGCTCAACTTGAACGAACCGATAAGCGATGAAGGCGAGTAAAGCGATGAGCAAAACCCAACCGACCGTCCACGCCGTCCACGCCATCACCTTGGGCGTTGGGGTTAAACCCAAGTCAGGCATGGGCGGAAAGTTGTTGGTGTAAGAGCCGTTGCCGTTGGGTCTGGGGAGCAGCGAAACCCATGCCGTCCACGCTACAAAGGCTGCTAACTTCTCGGCTTCATCAAGTGTCAAGGTGTGCGATGCAATGCCCAGTCGGCGGTCACCATTGACAAAACGGTCACGGTAAAGCGCAACGATGCGTTGGTGGGCTTTCATCCATTCCGACGGAACGACCGCTTTGTTGCCTTGCAACTTCAAACGCTCTCGCACAGACACCGCTCGCTTTGTTCCCATTGTGTCTCTCAGCTCCGCCAAATACTCCGCTGTGAAATCGGGACCGAAGTAACTGCCGTTGCCGAAAATCGTCCCGAAACTCATCAGGTTGCGCAATTGGAAAACGCGCTGCCCCGCTTTGATGTCTGTAGCGGCGAATAACCTCTTGCCGTCATCGGTGAAGAAAGTGTCGGGCAGCGGCGGCAATTGTCGGTAAGTTTCCACCGTGCACCAGAAAAGCACGATACCGCTGACGACGATGACCGACGCCAGTAACCCGTTGGCTTGTTGCAGAGTCAGCCTCATTTGCGCTCACCTTTCTTCAAGAGCATTTGCGGCAAAAAACTTTAGGAGCACTGTAAGGTCCACCCCTTAGTTTTTGCCGCTCGTTCTTTCTCGCTACCCTGTCCCTACGGTTGCCATGCCGTTTTTCTGCCGCTTGCTTTGTTGTCGGCAATCCCTCGGAGGGCGCGTCTCTTGACACGCCGATTTCCTTGCGGCGGCTCAGGAGAGCCGCCCTCCGAACAAACCTTCAACCTTCGGAGGGCGCGTCTCTTGACGCACCGATTTCTCTCTGCGGCGGCTCAGAGAGCCGCCCTCCGAACAAACCCTCAACACTCGGAGGGCGCGTCTCCTGATGCGCCGCTTTTTGGCGGCTCCGAGAGCCGCCCTCCGAACAAACCTTCAACCTTCGGAGGGCGCGTCTCTTGACGCACCGATTTCTCTCTGCGGCGGCTCAGAGAGCCGCCCTCCGAACAAACCCTCAACACTCGGAGGGCGCGTCTCCTGATGCGCCGCTTTTTGGCGGCTCCGAGAGCCGCCCTCCGAACAAACCTTCAACCTTCGGAGGGCGAGTCTCTTGACGCGCCGATTTCTCTCTGCGGCGGCTCAGAGAGCCGCCCTCCGACCACGCCATTATTCAATCAGCGCTGTCACTTCTTGCCGCTGGCTTTCATTTGCCGTTCAATCATCGCCTTGAGCAAGGTCCGATGGCAGTGGTCTTCATCTTGGCAAGAGCAAAGGAGCGTGAGCGTTTCGCGTTTTGCCCGTTGTGCCAGTTCGTTTAAAGTCGCGCTGGCTTGCGGGTCGGCAAGGATTTGAGCCTCATAGCGGCGGGCAAATTCGTCCCAAGTGATGCGTCCTGCTTTCCACGCCTTGATGAGTTCGGGTGCAGTGCCCAGTTCTTTGTGCCACTCGTGGAATTGATCCCGCTTGACGCCGCGCGGGTAAAAGCGCATGACCAAGATACGCGTCCCATCGCCTGGTGATGGCGGCTCATACACCCGCTTTGTTTTCACTGGCATGGCTCACACCCTCTGCCTGTCCGCTGGAGCACCTTCAACCCACCTTTCCGATGCGCACCCGCCAGACTTCAGGACCTTGCTCCAGATACTCCCAAGTGAATTGCCCTTGCCGCTCGTAGTGGAACTCGTAGTAAAGCGGCTTGGGGTCGTGGTCGTTGACCAAGATGAAATTTTCGCCAGGCTTGAGCGCCTCAAAGGTTTGGAAGATGAGCGGGTGGCGCTCCCGAGGCGGGATAGTGCGGACATCCAACACCTTCTCGCCTGCGTGTCCCCTGACCGCTTCGCTGTGAAGATGCTCTGTGCCTGCCACGAACTCTGCCTCCAGTTGGTGGACGAGATGGTGGTATCGTTCATGGACGCCCTCACCGATGTGCTCCCGTTCGTGACGATCAAAGCGCGCGGCGAGTTGCTCGTCGTCCCTTTCCGTCAAGAATTGCTCCGCCATTTTGAACAGCACATTGTCCTCTTTCCAGATATGTTGGCGCAGCAACGCGATGTAGTTGTGGGCGGCAGCGACGAACTGTTGCCGGTTTGCCTCGCTGGTGAGGTCGGAAAGCGCCTGCCGCATTTGCTGCTGTAAAGTGCGCCCTTCAGCGTGCTCATGAAGCATCACACCGATAGGACCGCCCTCCTTTGGGATGCCCCTCGCTTCCAGTTCAGGAAAGAGCACTCCTTCCTCCTTGCCGTGATGGCATTCGTCGGCGAACACGCGGAAGAAGTCCAGCAACGCTGCTACCTTTTCCGTCGGCACCGTTTCGCCCCGCTCAATGCGGTCGGTCATGGCTTCCAACACCGCCAACCCGTGCTCAATGACACGGTGCTCGTGCATCAATGCCTCAACAGACTTCATCGCAAAGCACCCCCCTTGACGCCAGGAATGGCACGACACTACGGGTCTATCAGCGCCTGCATCTTCGCCCACACTTCCTCTTTTTCGTCATCGCTCCACTTTTGCTCGGCGAGGGGGAAGTAAACCAGTTCCTCTTCACCGAAGTGGTCGTGCAGCAGGGCGAACACGCGGTCCAGCGCCGCCTGCACCTTGCTGAGGGGCAATTCGCCTCGTTCCCATTGCGTCAGCGCTGCTTTGAAACTTTCGGTCTCTTCTCGGATCAGATCGTGCGCCTCATACATCAGCAGTGTCGCGTAGTAAGGTTCAAGGGCGGGGAAGTAAACCTCGTCCTCTTTGCGGGCATGTGTTTCCACATCGCCGTCAAGGAACGCTACAACGGCGTGCAAAAGGGTGCGCTTTTCGGCGTCATCGGCGTCCGCCAACGCTTTCTGCCACGCCGCCATCTTTGCCCGAAACTGCTCGTGCTCGTCTATCAGGTGCAGCGTCGCTGGCGACATTTCGCCGACGCCTTCGGTTTCGTCGCGGTGCAGCATGTCTTCGCGTTCGCCGAAAAATTCCGCCATTGGTCATCACCTTTGCAACGCGCCGCTTTGGGCATCGGTCAACGCCTGAGCGATGCGGGCTTTTTCGTCGGCGCGGGCTTTTTCGTCCAAAAGCGGGTAGAAAATGTTTTGCTCCCGCAGGGTGTGGTGCTCTATTAGATGGCGAAAGAGCATGTAACGGTCTAGCCCGACGACGACCTTGCGGCGCAGCGCCGGGTCGGTCGGCGACAACGCTTCTAAGCGCCGCGTCAGCGTTTTGAGCATCCGCTCAATGCCCTTGTGCTCGGCAGCCAACAACGACGGTTGACCGCCTTCGGGGAACGCTCCTAACCGCTCGTAAACGGGCAACGCCACGCTGTCTTCGGCTTCCGCATGCTTCAGCAACGCTTCGGCAAAGCGCTGCCAAAGTCGTCTGGCTTCCGTGAGGTTCAACGCTACCAACGCTTCCAAATGCTCAAGCAACAAGTCGTCCAGCCACGCGTGGATGCGCCCGTTCAACTCCGTCAGTGAGCCTGTTGGCGTCGCTTCTGTCAATCGGTGAGATTGCCAGCGTCGCAGCAGTCGCTCGTCTTCGTCGACGGACAGCGTTTGCATCAGCAAGGGAGGCAAACTGCCGTCCTCGCGGGCGAGGTGGTCTAACAAGCGCCAGCGGAAGGTTTTAAGCACCGTTTGGGCTTGTGCGCTGGTCGCCGCGCCCAGTTGCCGCTTCCATGCGATTTCCATCAATTGCTCCGCCAATTGGCGCAATTGGGTGTGGTCCTCCCTCAACCGGCGCACCCCTTCGGTCTCTTCGGGGACGCGCTCCTGCAGGGCAGAAAAGACGACCGCTTCTTCTCGTTCAAGGTGGGGCAACACAGTCTCGTGCACCCAGCGGGCTTCTTCTTTGAGCCGCAGGGCAGCGAATGTGCCGACGCCGCTGTCCAACTCCGCCAGCAAATCGTCCCACTCGGCAAGGTGCTGACGCATTTGTTGGTGCTCCTCGCGCAACTGCGCGATCACACCCACCATCGCTCACCCACTTTCAACATTGGCGCTCACCACTCCAAGCCCAACCGTTGGCGGACTTCGGGTTTGATGCGCTCCAGCGACCACGGCGGGTCAAAGGTCAGGTTGATGCGCACTTCTTTGACACCGATGACGCTCCCGACGCTCTGGCGCACCTGCTCAACGATATAATCGCCGACGGGGCAGTAAGGCGAGGTCAGCGTCATTGTGATTTCGGCGACGCCCGTCGCTGCATCGTAACGGACGCCGTAAACTAAGCCCAACTCAACGATGTTGGCGTCGGGAATTTCGGGGTCGTAGCAACTCTCCAACGCGCCCCAGATGAGTTGCTCGGTGAAACTGACAGGTGTCGGGGAAGGCGTTGCGGATTTATCGGCAAGTGCCGATGGCGTCGCCGATGTCTGTGCGGGGGCTGTTGTGGGGGCGTTCGCAGGCGTTTCGGCAGGTTGCAGCGGCGCTGGCGGGGTTGCTGCTTTCGGTTCGGGTTCAAGCCCCGCAGCACGGCGCAAGTCACGCAGCAAGGCGTCTATGTCCACGCCTTCGCGGCGGCACGCTTGCTCAACAGTCACAACCTTAGCCATCGTCTTGCGCAAAACGGGGTTCGCCAACGGCGCAAATCCGTGGCGCAAAAACACTTCCAGCGTCTGCGGGTAGCGTTCCAAGATCGCTGCGACCTTCGTTTGCGGCGTGATGTCGGTCAACTCGTCCGCTGGCGACGCACCTTCCTTTGCGATGCGCCGCCCAGTAGCGATGGTGTGCCATAAGTCGTCCGCCCACAAGGCGATGCCCGCCCATTGCACAAACCCTGACGCCGCCACCAAAGCGCCGACAGCGGTCGTCAAATCCATCAGCGTTTGCCCGACGACGCGGGCGATGTTGCCCAAGTTGAGCAACACAAATGCCGTCCACAATGGGTTGGTCTGCTGCAAATCCACGCCCGCCAAAATCGGCGTGACCTTGCTGGAGACGCCGACGATCGTCAGCAACACGAAGCCCGCCAGCAACGCGTGGCGGTAAGAAGCCATGTAGTTGTGCGAGAAACTTTGCCCCGTGACGGCGTGATACAGGGGCATTGCGACGCCCATCACTAACCCGACCACTGCCCACACAAACGCGGCGCGAAGGAACTTCAACGCGCGGTCGTGCTCTTGCGCCGTGCCCAATAGCCGCATCACCGCGATGTGCCCGACAACCAACACCAGCCATACTGCCAACCCCAGCCAGTAAAGCGCCAGCCACGCGTGGTGACGGTGTGGCATGTAAAGGGGGAAGGCGGTGACCATAAGCAGCGTCGCAAGGTTACTGCCGATGAGCAACACTTTCGCCCACCATCGGGGCGGTTCGCAGAAGCCGTAAGCGTGGGGCAAAAAGCGCAGGCTGACGCCCATGATGAGTTGCGTCGCAAAGCCGAACATCTGTGCGTCGCGCAAGGGCGCGTTCCACGC
>BEHT01000039.1 GCA_002898575.1 bacterium HR17 | reverse complement strand
AGCGAAGTGGGACAAGCCAGCATTCACTTTCGTTCGGCGAGGCAAAGTTTTGGGCGCTTCGGTGCGAACAGAAAGGTGGCGATACACCGAATGGGATGAGGGACGCTTGGGCGTTGAACTTTACGACCATGAAAATGACCCGAACGAATGGCACAACCTCGCCAACGACCCGAAATTTGCCGATGTGATCAAGGAGATGAAAGAGTTGCTGAAGCATGTGCCGCGCCAATTGTAATGGGCTCTTTGCTCTCGCTTTTATCTGTCAAGGGGGGATGATTGTGAAGCGACGCGAGTTTTTGAGGCAAGTGAGTGGTTTTGCTTTGACCGCTTGGCTTCAACCGCAACGCCCCAACATTTTGTTCATCATGTCCGACGACCACGCAGCGACTGCGCTCAGTTGTTATGCCGAACTGTTGAACAGCCATTTGCGAGGCATCATTCAAACTCCCAACCTTGACAGAATTGCTCGTGAGGGGATGCTATTTCGTAACGCTTTCGTGACCAACGCTTTGTGTGCGCCGAGCCGAGCGACAATCTTGACGGGCAAATACGCTCACTTGCACGGTGTCAAAGACAATGCGACCCGCTTTGATCCCAAGCAAACCGCTTTCCCGAAATTGCTCCAACGAGCAGGCTACCGCACGGCACTTTTTGGCAAATGGCATTTGCAATCTGACCCCGAAGGCTTTGATGATTGGTGCATCTTGCCTGGGCAAGGGGTTTACAATGACCCTGTGTTCATTGAGCAAGGAAAGCGCATCAAGCGACAAGGCTATGTCACTGACATCATCACGGACATGTGTATTGCTTGGTTAGAGCGATGGCATCGTGAATTTCGCTCACAACCTTTTTGCCTTCTGTGCCATCACAAAGCACCACATCGCCCTTGGACGCCAGCACCTCGCTATCAGCAATTGTTTGCCGACCGAGAAATTCCAACGCCAGCAAGTTTCAATGACGATTATCGCCAACGAGCCAGCGCTGCTGCTCATGCGGACATGCGCATCGCTGACATGCCCGATTACGCAAAAGAGATTCCGCCAAACCTTTCGCCTGAAGAGCGAAAGCATTGGAATTACCAGAGGTTCATCAAAGACTACTTGCGTTGCGTTGTGGCAATAGACGAAAGCGTTGGTGCTCTTTTGGATTACTTGAAGCGTTTGGGTATCCTTGACAACACACTCATCATCTACACTTCTGACAACGGCTTTTTCTTGGGCGAACATGGTTGGTATGACAAGCGGTTCATGGATGAGCCATCCATTCGTGTGCCTCTGTTGGTTCGCTATCCGAAAGAAGTTCCTACAGGCAAAGTTGATGAGCACATTGTGCTCAATGTTGACATTGCTCCGACGATTTTGGACTTTGCTGGTGTCACTGTTCTCGCTGAGATGCAAGGGCGCAGTTTGCGACCGTTACTGCAAGGCAAAGCACCGAAAGATTGGCGGAGGGCGTTCTATTACCGCTACTATGAATATCCGCAACCGCACCAAGTTTTGCCCCATTACGGCGTTCGCACGGAGCGATACAAACTTGTCCATTATCCGACAACCGATGAGTGGGAGTTATTTGATTTGCGGGTTGACCCACACGAAATGCATAATCGCTATACCGATCCGCTTTATCGGGAGGTTTGTGAGGAACTTAAAAACCTGATGATGCGTCTACGCTCCGAACTGACGGACGAACCTTAGCATTTATTTAGTTTGAGGAGGGAAAATGTATGCGTTCAATGCTACTAAAGCATCACACTGGTTTCATTCCCTCTCGCATGTTAGAAAGCGAGGCAGGAAGTTGGGAAGCGATATCTCAAATCATAGAATACCAACTACTGCCCACATTAGATCAGGTAGGCGCCGCACTTTTCCTCCCCAAAGGGGATCCTGTTCCATCAAATGTGTACTCAGCACCAATTGAAAACCAACCACCTATGTGGTATCGTAAATGTCCGCAAATTGTTTATATTGTTCAGGGAGAAGAACAAATCGTCTACCGAGGGCAACTCTATACCCTAAGAGCACGACAAGGAGTCATCCTTTTTAAATCCGGTGGTCCCCACATCAGTCATATCGTTACCTCAAAGACTATTCCGTTTCGCGACTGCCTATGGTTTGATTTCCTCCCATCCGGCTGCGTGGTTCATCGCTGTCAATTATCTTTTAAAGAACATCTAAGCGGACCTCACTACATGTTGCTGGATCCTAAACTGCAGGAAATCTTTCAAGAGTTGGAGGAAGAGTTAAACTGCTCGAGTCGCAGCAACCCGTTAATTGTCAAATCGCTCTTGATGTCCCTCTTCAGCCTATTGGTAAGGGCAAAACTTTTACCTCTAAAGGCAGTGGTTTATCCCCTTAAAGAGAGTGAGAAACTACCCTTACCGCTGCGGAAAGCAATACAAATAATGCATCGTTCCTATAACCGACCGTTTTCTTTGACGCGATTGGCTCAAGTGTGCGGTTTTAGTCCCTTTCACTTTTGCCGTGTGTTCAAGAATTACCTAGGCACAACACCTCTGCGTTACCTCACTCAATTGCGCTTAGAAATTGCTCGTAGACTTTTGGAAACATCATCTTTGTCAATCACAGAAATCGCCCATTTGGTTGGCTATTCTAACCCTGCTTATTTGACTCGCCTCTTCTGTAGGTTCTTCAACATCCCTCCGACGAAGGTTCGTCCACAACCCAGACCCTCTCATCATCCTGAACCTACCCAAAAGTAATAGAGCAAAATCGGACAAGTTTTGGCAAAATAGGATATTGCCTAACCCCTTACATCAAACTACCCTGAAGATAGAACATTCCACGAGCAAAGGAGGGATATATGTGATGTTCGGCTTGTCAAAGAACAAATTGAGAAATGGGTTCACACTCATTGAGTTGCTGGTTGTGATCGCGATAATCGCGATCCTGGCAGCAATTCTGTTCCCGGTCTTCAGTCAGGCTCGCGAAAAAGCGAGACAGGCAACTTGCGTTTCCAATGGCAAGCAAGTCGGGTTGGCGTTTCGGATGTATATCACGGACTACGACGAAGTTTACATGTTTAGTATCTACCAGGGTAGTTTAGGTGGCTGGACATGGCATCCTCGGTTGCACCCATATGTGAAATCGGGCGGAGCATATGTCTGTCCATCAAGTATCATCGCCAGTCCACCAGATCTATACTGGATCCCAGTTGGGTTTCCCGGTCAAGTGACTCGCTACGGGTTTGATTGGCATCCCAATCGGGCAATAATCTGTCAATACAGCGATGTGCGGAACTATCGTGGTGGTGCACCGTTCCATGAAGCCCTTGTGCCCCGTCCAGCAGAGACAATTATATTCGGTGATACCCCTTGGGGTGGTTTGGAATTTGATGGAACAGCCGGCTATGTGACGAGAGGTTGGCGGACAGATATGGCTGTTCGGGTATGGGAAGGGGTCAACGAATTCGGGAATCCATATGGCTATTGGGTCAACATGGGGCGCGGGGAAAGTGCCCCACCCTTCTTCACCGAACATTTACGGATGGTTAATTTCATCTTCGCCGATGGTCATGCTAAAGCGATGAAGGTAATGCACACTTACGGGATGCCACCAAGGTTGAACAACCAAATGTGGGCTTTTGAGTTGAGGTTGTTCCCATGGTATCCACAGACGGACGAGGCTCTTGCTAACCATGTAGCGTTCATAGGTGAGTGGCTCCACCCGCGCTTAAAGTAAGCGTCTGAAGTGGAGAGGAGGGGTGTGGCAGTGCTAAATTGCTGTCCACGCCCAATGCTACCCCAAGGGGGGAGTTAAAAATGGTTATCTCTTCTCGTTGGTTCTGGCTTGTCGTTCTTGCTATCGTTGCGGTTGCTTCAATCGGGGGATGGGCATTACTCATGCGTCCAAAACAACTGCCACCACATGAACGAGGGCGGAAAGTCACTGACCCACGAGAGATCCAGATGTTAGAACACCCTGAGTTAGAGTATCTCCAGAAACAACCACAACCGCCTGCAGGGACATCCAAGTAGCTCTTCCTTGTCCTTACCTCTTGAATGGGATTTCTGTCTTTTTATCCATGCTTTATTATGACCTGAGGTTTGATGCTAGAGAAAAGGGTGAGGAGGATGCAAAGTGTCCGTGTCATTTGGACCAAACCTGCCAAAGTCGTTATGGAAGAGTGGGAAGTGCCAGAAGTCGCTGATAAGCAAGTCCTCATAAAGACCCGTTTTACACTTATCAGTCCCGGCACTGAAAGGGCGTTTTTGCTTCACCTGCCGAATACTCCCGCAACTTTCCCGCAATATCCTGGCTATTGTGCTGTCGGTCATGTGTTGGAAGTTGGGGGACAAGTTCAACAGTTCAAGGTTGGTGACCGAGTTGTTTGGGCTGGACGACACGCTGCTCACGATCTGGTCGCTGAAGACAAATTGTTGCCTGTCCCGCCTGAACTTTCTGACGAAGAAGCGGTTTTCTCTCGGCTCATCGCTATCGCTTTGCAGGGAGTGAGGAAAGCACGAATTGAATTGGGTGAAAGCGTTGTCGTATTAGGGGCAGGGCTTATCGGTCTGCTCGCTTTGCAACTTGCTAAACTCAGTGGTGGTTTTCCCGTCATTAGCGTTGACTTGACGGAAATTCGGGTGGATTTTGCCAGAAAAGTTGGTTCCGATTTCGCTCTGCTGGCTGACGAGACCTTAATTGCCCGCATCAACGAGTTGACAGAAGGTGGAGCCCATGTGGTCATTGAAGCCACTGGAAATCCAGAGGCGATTCCCCTCGCTTTCAAACTGGCTCGTCGAATGGGGAAAGTAATTTTGCTTGGTAGCACGAGGGGCGAAACGAAGGCTGTGAACTTTTACTCGGATGTCCACCGCAAAGGTTTGGTCATCATAGGTGCTCACGAATCTGTTCGTCCACAATTTGACTCCGCGCCAGGGTTTTGGACAATGAAAGACGACCAATCCCTTGCGCTCAAACTCCTTGCCGCTCGCCGCATTCAGGTTGCACCCCTGGTAACTCACAAATTCTCTGGCATGGAAGCACCAAAGGCTTATGAGTTGCTGGTTCAAAACGACATGACTACCGTGGGAATTTTGTTGGATTGGAGGGAGGTCCCGTGAAAGCCGTCTTGAGAAAAAATAGCAGGTCAAGGTTGGTGAGGTGAAAGACAATGAGGCGAAGTTTGTGGCTGCCACTTTGGCTATCAATCATCCTCATTGGTCAATTCGCTTTCGCAACCGAGTTAGGTATTGAAGGGACAAAGTTTACGGTCAACGGCAAACCGACCTTTTTTCTCGGTATCAGTTACTACGGCGCTTTGGGTGCACCGAAAGAGTTTATCTTGCAGGATTTAGACGACATTCAGCGTTGCGGTTTCAATTGGATTAGAGTCTGGGCAACTTGGGCGGCTTTCGGCAAAGACGTTTCCGCTGTTGATTCGGAAGGAAACCCTCGCGAACCTTTCTTTTCAAAGTTGCGCTGGCTCATATCAGAATGTGGCAAGCGAGGTCTTATCGTGGACATCACACTTTCACGGGGAAACAGTGCTGTCGGACCAAAGCGGCTTCAAACTTTAGACGCTCATCTTCGCGCTGTTCGGAATTTAGTGACGGCGCTTAAGGAGTTTCGCAACTGGTATCTGGACTTGGCGAACGAGTGCAATATCCGTGATGACAGGTTCGTGAGCATCAATGAGTTGAAAGTTTTGCGTGATGAAGTCAAGCGCCTTGATCCCAAGCGATTGGTCACTGCCTCTTTTGCTGGTGATATGAGCCGAAATGACTTGCGCGAGTTTCTGCTGACCGTTCAGGTTGATTTTCTCACCATCCATCGCCCCCGTCATCCTAAATCGCCGAAAGAGACTGGTGAATGGACGAAGCGTTACTTGCAATGGATGAAAGAATTCGGACGAGTTATCCCCGTTCACTATCAAGAGCCGTTTCGGCGCGGCTTCACGAAGGGTTGGGAACCAACTGCAGATGACTTTTGGACTGATTTGACACAAGCCCTTGAAAGCGGTGCTGCGGGTTGGTGTTTCCACAATGGCGACCAACGACACAACCTCCCTGACCGAAAGCCCCGCCGCTCTTTTGACATGAGTGAAAAACGACTCTTTGAGCAGTTGGATGAAGAAGAGCGCGCCTTTTTGAAGCGGGTTGCGGAGGTGAGCCGAAAGTGAGCAAGGTAACGAGGCGTGTATTTTTAGGTTTGACTGCGGTGATTGGGGCGAAAGTGGTGACAAGTCAAACGAAACTTGAACGAAGGGGTGAGGGAGCGATGAGCAAGAAGCGACCCAACATTTTATTTGTCATCACCCATGACACAGGACGGCATTTGAGCTGCTACGGACGAGGAGTTGAAACTCCGAACCTTGATGCCCTCGCGGAAGTTGGCGTGAAATTTACCAACGCTTTTTGCACCGCACCACAATGCAGCCCCAGCAGAGCAAGCATCTTGACAGGATTGATGCCTCATAGGCACGGTTTGATAGGGCTTGCCCATCGTGGCTTTCGGCTGCGGGAAGAAATGGTTTTGCTCCCCAAGTTGCTCTCACAAGCAGGTTACTCAACGCATTTGTTTGGAGTGCAACACGAAACTCAATGGAACCGAGTTAGCGAGTTGGGCTACCAAAATGTTCATCGCCTTGATGGTTTATCGTGCTTAAAAGTCACGCCGCCTCTGTTGCAATTTCTTGCCAGTGACCCACCGCAACCTTTCTTTGCATCTGTCGGTTTCACCGAGACTCATCGTCCATTCCCAAAGTTGACGGAAACTCCGTCACAGGTTAAAGTGCCTGAGTTTTTGCCTGACACCCCACAAGTGAGACACGATGTGGCGGAGTTAAACGCTGCCGTTAGGCGAGTGGACGAAAGCGTCGGGCAAATTGTCGCTGCCCTCAAAAAGCACAAACTTTGGGACAACACGCTGCTTATCTTCACGACCGATCACGGCATCGCTTTTCCTGGCGCAAAAGCGACACTCTTTGACCCCAGCATTGAAGTGGCTTTGCTGATGCACGGACCTGATGAATTCAACGGTGGCAAAGTCATTGACGCGATGGTTTCAAACGCTGACCTAATGCCGACATTGTGTGAAGTTGCGGGGGTTGACCCGCCAGAGAACATTGACGGAAAAAGTCTGCTTCCATTGGTGCAAGGCAAAGTTGAGAAACTGCATGAGCAAATTTTCGTTGAGTTGACTTATCACGCTGCCTATGACCCGATGCGTGGGATTCGGACAGAAAGGTTCAAATACATCCGCAGTTTCGCCGACAGACCGTTTTGGCTGCCGCCTAATGTTGACAATGGGTTGACAAAAGATTGGTATCGTGATAACAGACCTGAGGTCTTTAAGACGCCGCGTCCGAAAGAGATGCTGTTTGATTTGCAAAATGACCCGTTAGAGCGAACCAACCTTGCTGGCGACCAAAGGTTTGAAGCGATTTTGAAGGAGATGAGGGCGAAATTGGAGCAATGGATGGAAGCAACCGACGACCCAATTCGGTTTGGGCATGTTCGTCCACCTGAAGGGGCAAGGGTAACACCGGCAAGGGTTTGGGGACCTGAAGAAGGCGTCACTGACCAATTTGACCCAGAAAAGGACGAGTGGTGAATTTTCTGCTTTGTTGGATTTTCCTTTCGGTGGTTCTTTGGAGGGCGCATCTCCTGATGCGCCGATTTTTTCGCACCAAATTTTTCGGCGGCTCAGGAGAGCCGCCCTCCGATCAACTCTTATATTCAACACAACAGAACTTTCCAAAAATCTGGTCGGATGACGGGCAACTTTACACCTTCAAGCAAAACAATAACTCCGTTTTTGACGACACCCTTGAAAGTCATGGCTTGTCACCGGGTTCAATTTTGTTGCGCATCAAAGCAAGATGCAGCAGGATTGGAATACTGTCTTAGCACTGCTGCTAAGAGGAGGGATGCAAAATGCGAGGATGGAGACGACGGGAATGGTTAAAAATTTTGGGAGCAAGCATTGTGATAGGAGGTGTGAGTGAAATGTCGTCAACTACACAAAAGAGGCGACCACCTAATTTGCTTTTTGTCCTCACTGATGACCAAGCGCAGTGGGCAGTTGGTGCTTACGGCAACCCCGACATCCACACACCCAACATGGATAAACTTGCTCGCGAAGGAATGAGATTTAATTTCGCAATGACCTGCCCTGTCTGTTCACCTTCGCGGGGCATGATTTTGTCTGGTCTTTACCCGCATCAAATTGGGCTTGACGATTATATCAGCGATGAAGACGAAGGGATTGACTCTAAAGTTCCGCTGCTCTCAGAAGTGCTCAAGCAAGCAGGCTATGTCACAGCGCTTTTCGGCAAATGGCATCTCGGTCACAAGCGACCTGAGCATCATCCGAACCGTCGTGGTTTTGATGTCTTCATCGGCGCTCGAGGCGGCGGCTTTGCCAACAAAGCCCCGAAACTTGAAGTCAACGGAGAGGTGAAACAGTTTTCTGGTTTCGCCATTGAAGTCTTGACGGAACATGCTTTGCAATTCATGCGCCAAAACCGAGACCGTCCCTTTGCACTTTTCTTCCACACCCGAGAACCGCACCTGCCTTACCTGCCTGTCCCTGAAGAGGCGATGAAACCGTATGAGGGCAAGAAGTTGAAAGTGCCGAAAGTTGAAGGTGTGCCTGAAGAGAGAATGCAAGAGGAATATCGGGCCTATTACAGCGCAATCACCGCCGTTGACATCGCTCTCGGGAAATTGCTTGATGAGTTGGAAGCGCTTGGAATTTCGGATGACACGATCGTCATCTTCATGGGCGACAACGGTTACATGATTGGGCAACATGGTTTGGAGACGAAGGGGAATGCGTGGAAGATTGTGCCTCAAGGTGGGACGGTGATTGGGACAAAAATTTTAGGTGACCCGAAATTGCGCCGACCAAACATGTTTGACCTATCCATCATGGTCCCGCTGATAATTTGTTGGCGAGGTGTTGTGCCTCCAAATTCGGTTTGCGACGAATTGGTCATTTCAACGGATTTGATGCCTACCTTCGTTGAAATCTTGAAGCAGTTCGGTTGCGATGTCCCAACTAACTTGCGATTTGAAGGGCAAAGTTTGTTGCCTTTGTTGCGCGGAGAAAAAGTTGCATGGCGCGACGCAGCCTTTTTGCTCTACGACATGCATCACGGTGCTGTCGCTCACATGAGAATGGTTCGGACTAAGCGGTGGAAACTGGTTCTGCACCTTGAAGAAGGCGGTCAGCATGAACTTTATGATTTTGGAAACGACCCTGACGAGGAGCGCAACCTCTACGGCGATCCATCGGTGAGAGCGGTGCAAGAGGAATTGACGGAACGATTGAGGCAATGGCAGAAACAGGTTGGCGACCCGAAAGTTGATTAGTTTAATTTGTCAAGGCAGTCAGCGTAGTGAACACACTGAGAGCGCTCTACAATTTTTGTAGCATCGTCTCTTGGACAACAGTTTCTTTAACTGCTTAGAGGTGATTGGCGATGCGGCGTTGGGTTATCGGATTTGCAATTGTCGGCTTGACAGTCTTGATAGCGACTTTTTGGCATCTCAGTGGCTTGAGAGTTCGTCAGCACCAACTTAGCCAAAACTTCATCGCTGCTGCAAAGGCAGGCAAAGACCCAGAGGCAGTAGCGAGGGTTTTCCTTTTGGCGATCAAGGTCGGTGATTTTGATTTGGCTCACCAGTTGCTGGACAAATCAAGCCGACGAAAAGTAACTCCGAGCCAATTGGCAAGTTTGCTGATTATGCCCAATGGAAACACTGTTCGCGTCCGCCAAATTCGTTCAGTCAAAGTAACCAGAAAAAGCCCAAATCGCGTTTTCGCCGATTTCATTGTGACGCTTGATGGTCTTTCAAAAGTTGACATCCCAATTCTAAACCAGCACACAGTTCCAATGCCGCCTTTCCTGCAGCGTTTCTCCTTCGGAGAAAGTTTGTGGCGGAAGTTGATTTCAAACCTGCCGGCGATCTTCAACACTGCCCCGAAGGGGGGATTTGTGGAGTTATCGTTAACAGGAAGTGGTATCGGCATAATTTGGTCGTCCCGATCTTGGCGGCATCCTCCTGTCAGCACCCGCCCCCATTTCTTTTTCCGCCGCTACGAGTTAGTTCTTGAGGATGGGAAGTGGCGCATAGCGAACGCAATCGCACCGTGAGTTTTGAAGGGATTACAACCCTTTGACGGGGGTTCCGTAAGGGATCAGCACAGGAACTGGTTTTGACGATTCAACGCCAACGATTTTCCATTCGTTCCCGATCTTCCGAACGAGAAAAACTTGTCGTTCTGTTCTGTCGGAGAAAACGAACTCAACGACAACTTGCCAATTACCTTGAGCGTTCCTTTTCGGCTCAAAAACCGCAATTCCTTTGACGGGAACGATGAGTTGCTGTATGTAGGAGCGAAATTTTTCGCTCCCTTGCTCCTTCAACGATCGTTCTAACTTTTCCTTCATCGGCGACCCAAAGCAATTCAGGTAACCTTCCACATCGCCTTCCCGACACGAACGAACTAAAGCCCAAACGACCTCGTCGGGTTTGGAATTTTTCTGTGTTGGCTCATTATTTGAACGCAGCGATGTCCACAAAACGACAGCACTTAAAATCGCAATTGTCACAATCGCTGGCAAAACTTGTTCTTTTCTCATCGCCCCCCACCTTCGGGCATCAAATGTCAAGGTTGCCTTTGCACCATCCCGACATCCAATTGACCACCATGCGGGTCAACGATGACCTTTTTGATTTTCGGCAGCAACTCTTCCATCGCTTCAAGATAGAGGCGTGCGCTCGTTACATCTTTCGCCTTGCGATACTCCGCAAGCAGAGTCAAAAACCGTTCCGCTTCGCCTTTCGCTTCGGCGATTCTTCGGTCGCGATAAGCAACTGCTTCATTAATGAGTTTTTGTGCTTCACCCCTTGCCTGAGGGATGACCGTGTTGGCATAACTTTGCGCTTCAAGGATGAGGCGGTGACGGTTTTGCCTCGCTTGAGTTACCGCCTCAAAGGCATCTTTCACAGGGTCAGGAGGAGCGACTTTTTCAATCGTGACCGCAACTACGGAAACACCTATTCTGTCAAGCCACGATTGTGCTCGCTGGCGCACACGGTTTTGAATGGCAATTTTGCCTGTCGTCATTACTTCGTCAACGGGCATTTGAGCAATTTCGTTCGCCAACGCAGATTCGGTGACACGCTGGATAATCCCCTCAGGATCAACGGCAGTGAACAGAAACTTCACAGGGTCACGAACAGTATACTGGATGACGGCTCGGACGAGAATAATGTTCTGGTCGCCGGTCAGGAATTGAGCCTGCAGCGGATTGGTTTGGCGTCCCATGACGACATCCGGCGCTTCCATACCAATGGTCACTCGCCTAACTTGCCGAACTTTAACTTTGTCAAGTTTCGTGAAAGGGAAAGGTGGACGGTAATGCAGACCCGAGGGAACCCGCTCTTGCCATACCCGCCCGAACAGACGGACCACTCCGACTTCGTCGCTTCCGACGATGTAAATGCCACTGAGCAAGTAAAGTGCTGCGCAAGCAAACAGCAAACGCATCCACTTACTCACTTTCGTTCACCTTGCCGTCGTTAATTCTCGGACATGGAAAATCTCACTGGGTTTGAGAGGGCGAACATCGGCGCTGGTCAAGGTCACCACTGCAATCGTCTGCCCATCAACAGTCACAAACTCAACTTCAAAGGCTTCGCCACCGCTATAACAATGGACGATCGTGCCGACATCTCCCTGCTTCAATCCATGTTCATCAATGTCTCGTTTCAGGACGACCAAATCTAACTCTCGCATCGGTTCTCACTCCTTTACTTTGCGAGACGCTGGATAAGCCGTCACAAAGCGCGGTTCATCGCTTCCGTGTTCAATCAACCAAATTGTTCGGATGAGCGCTTCCTTACCGCTCGGTGTTGAAATCCGTCCGTCCACAATGTATTTTGTGCCGAAGGGTGAATTGACGACTTCTACTACAGGCTCGTTTCGGGCGATCACAAGCAATTGCTCTTCAAGTTGCTCTGGATTGGCTTGGTTGAAGCTCAACTCTGCGAAAAATTTCGCTTTGAACCTACCGACAGGATGAGTTTCGGAAAGAAGGTAATCGGTTAGTTTGCGCCGATCAACCCGAGCCTTGTCGGCGTTGGGCAGTCTCATCTTTGTGTTCATCGCTTTTGTTCCCTTCCTTGCGTCAGGAGCCGCAAAAACTCAGAGTCTGCTGAAAGGACGATGGTGGTTTTGTTGTCAAGGGCTTTTTTGTAGGCATCCAAAGTTCGGAGCATTTTGTAAAACTCTGGGTCACGGGAAAAGGCTTGTCCGTAAATTCTGGCAGCGATGGCATCGCCTTCACCTTTAATGCGTTCCGCTTCTCGGTAAGCCTCAGCGAGAATTCGTTCACGCTCTCGGTCGGCTTCCGCTTTTATGCGAGTCGCAATTTCTTCGCCTTCAGCGAGGTAGCGCTTGGCAATTCGTTCCCGCTCCGCCCTCATCCTTGCGAAAACGGCTTCTTTGTTTTGCTCGGGGAAGTTGAGCCGTTTGATGCGGACATCAACGATGTCAATACCGTAAAGGCGACGGGCAATCGGACGGCATTGTGACCGCACGTTCTCCGTCAGTTCGGTCAGTTGTGTCGCCTCACCGTTGACCAGTTCGCTGCCGCGAACGGCAACGAGGCGGCTGAGTTCGTAGCTGCTCAACGCCGCCGCCAACTGTGACCACACAAGGTCGTGCAAACGCATTTCCCCACCAGCGGTATCGCCGACGCTTTGCCAAAACCGAACGGGATCATCAATGCGCCAAATGACGAAGGCATCTATGAGCAAGTTCTTTTTGTCACCTGTCAGGAACTCAGTCGCAGGGGGGTCGTAAATTTGCAGGCGCTTGTCAAATTTGTGCACGCTGTCAATAGGCAACCGCAGGTGTAACCCGGCGCTGCCGACCGTCCGCACCAACCGACCAAATCGCGCTACAACCGCCCACTCCGTTTCGTTCACGACGAAAAAGCAGCGGATAAAGAGCACAAACACGAAAGCACCGACAAGTACTGAAACCCACCGCCTTTTCGCTCGCTCCGTCATAATACACTGTCACTCCCGTAGCACACGCATTGAGTGTGTTGAACGAGGGCGTCACTAACGCGCCCGTTTCAATGCTGCGGCGTCACAGGTTCTTGTGGCGGTTTAGGCTGTTGGAGTAGCGATCGCAGGGCTTCAGGCAAGGTGAGCGATAAGCCTCGTTCGTCCACGAACAGCATTTGCCGCCGCTCCAGTTGGCTGGTGTCTAGGATGACTTTGGGCTTATCTGCCAACGCCCGCTCAATCGCTTCCAAATAAAGGCGCATCTGCGTCACCTCAGGAAATTGGCGGTAAACTTCTGCCAACATCGCGAACCGTTGCGCCTCGCCAACGGCGCGCGCAGAACGGCGGATGCAGTAGCCTTTGGCGCTTTCAAGTTGTGCGGCGGCTTTGCCCCGCGCTAGCGGAATTTGCTCGTTGCGGTAGGCTTCCGCTTGATTGAC
Organism: bacterium HR17; assembly: GCA_002898575.1. Lineage (NCBI taxonomy): Bacteria > Candidatus Fervidibacterota > Fervidibacteria > Fervidibacterales > Fervidibacteraceae > Fervidibacter > Candidatus Fervidibacter japonicus. Next base: position 18,219 of record BEHT01000039.1, on the reverse strand, counting down.
TGTCGCCAACTTCTGCTCAAAGGCGCTGGCGACCTTGCGGAACGCGTCCACGACTTCCAGAGGGGGATGGACATCTTGTAGACGGACAGCGACGACTTTTATGCCTGTGCCGTAACGGGACAACATTTGCTGTATTCGCGCCCGCGCCGCGTTTTCCACCATTTGCCGTCCTGTCACCAGCACGGCATCTAACGGCATTTGCGCCACCACTTCGCGGAGGGCACTTTCACTGACGATGCGCATCAACTCGTCGGCATCTGCGACACGGAACAAAAAATCAGCGGTGTCAGCGACGCAATAGTGGATGACGGCGTTCACCGACACCACATTTTCGTCGCCCGTGACCATCAGCGATTCGTCGGGCAATTTACGGTAGCGCCCAAACTGATGTGGGAAGTTCCATTCGTAAGCGAACGGCTCCTGCGTGCGCTGAGACGGTGGGGCAGTGCGAAAACCGATTTCCACCCGTCGCAACGCGCGCTTGCGCACCTTCGTCAACTTCGTCAGCGGCGGCGGTAAGCAGTAGTGGATGCCCGGTGGGATGTCGGCAGCGACCAACCGACCAAACCGTTGCATGACCGCCACCTCGTCGGGGTTGACGATGTAAATGCCCGACAGAAGCCAAAGGGAAAAAGCGCCGACGACAGCACCGATCGCCACCTGCTTACGATGGCGCTGCACCCATGCTTGTAGCAAAGACAAAGCGTGTCGCGCTTGCAGTTCAATCTGTTGCCACACCGCTTGCCCTCGCGCCCACTGGCGGTGCAGTGGTGTGTCGGTGCGATAGACGAGCAGGCGCAACGAGTTGAGCACGACGAGCAGTGACGCAACCTGGTGCATGACGGCGGCGCCGACAGGTTTCAAAACCCCGATGGCTGCCAACGCAACGCCCAATAAGTTCACGCCGACAGCGAACAAAAGCAAGTTTTGGCGGATGGTGCGCATCGCCGCGCGACACACATCCATCGCTTCGGGCAATCGGCTCACATCGTCGGACATCAACACGATGTCAGCGGCTTCAATCGTCACATCCATCCCGATGCCACCGAGTGCGATACCGATATCCGCTGCCGTCAACACCGGAGCATCGTTGATACCGTCGCCGACCATCGCCACTTTGTGCCCTTGCCGTTGCAACTGCCGGACGATGGCAACCTTGTCTTGCGGGAGCAACTCGGCGTGCACTTCATCAATGCCGACCTGTTGAGCGATGCGTTGCGCGACCGTAGCGTTATCGCCCGTCAGCAACACAACGCGACGAACACCCATCGCCTTCAATCGCTGCACCGTTTCTTTCGCCTTTGGGCGCAACTGGTCAGCGAGGGCGATGATACCCAAAAGGCGCGGACGCGATGATACATCAACGCAGGCGACGAGAACGCTTGTCAAACCTTGTCCAGCAAGTCCAGCGAGTTGATGTTTTGTCGTGTCGTCCAATTCGCCCAATTGCTCAGCGATGAAACTTTTGCTACCGACCCAAATTGTTGTGTTGTTGACCCGTGCTTGGACGCCCATGCCTGGCAAAACCTGAAACTCGCTGACGGGTGGGAGGGACAATCGCCGACGCTTCGCTTCGTCCAAAACCGCTTGAGCGAAAACATGTTCAGACGATTGCTCAGCGGCGGCAGCCAATCGCAGAACTTCGTCGGCAGCGATGTCATCTAACGGGATGACCGTTTGCACTTTCGGTTTACCCTCGGTAAGCGTGCCTGTTTTATCCCAAGCGACGCAATCGGCTTCCGCCAGTTGCTCGATGTAGACGCCGCCTTTGGCGATGATGCCGCTGCGCGCCAAGCGACCGAGGGCGGCGACAGCGGCTGTCGGTGTCGCCAAAATCATGGCGCACGGGCAGGCGACAATCAGCACCGAGACGACCCGCAGCCAAGTTTGTTGCGCCTCCAACCCTAACCCGAACCGCGCGAGCACGAAGGTCAAACCACCAGCGAGCAGCAACACGGGCACAAACCATTGGGCATATTTGTCGGCGAGGCGTTGAACTTTACCCTTACGCTCTTGGGCTTCGCGAACGAGTTGAACGATTTGCCCCAACTTTGTGTCGCCGCCGACCTGTGTCGCGCGGACTTCCAGTACGCCCAACTCGTTGAGCGTGCCCGCAAACACCTCGTCGCCGACCGTTTTTTCAACGGGCACCGATTCGCCTGTCAATGGAGCCTGATTGAGCGAAGAGCGTCCGGCGACAACCACACCGTCAACAGGAATGCGCTCGCCTGGGCGGATGACCACGAGGTCGCCGACCTGCACCTGCTCAATGGGCACTTCCAATTCGTCGCCGTCGCGTTTGATGCGGGCGGTTTTGGGGGTAAGTTCCAGCAACTTTTCCAACGCGCTGTGGGTTTTGGTGACAGCGTAATGTTCCAACGCACCGCCGATAAGCATGATGAAGATGACTTCGGCAGCCGCCAAGTATTCGCCGATAAGCAACGCCGCGATAGCAGCGAGGGAGACGGCAAGGTCAGCGCCGATGCGGCGATGGAGCAGTAACTCGGAAAACGACTCAAAGAAAATGCGCCACCCGCCGATGACCGTCAACAACACAGCGGTGTCCAAATTCGTGCCGGGCAGCGTCTTGAAGACGCCCAGTGCGTTCAGCAAAATCCCGGCGCCGATCGCTGCGATAAAGGCGGTTTCCTGCCAAGTCAACCGTTCGTGTTCGTCAGCCATTATCAATCACCCTCAGGCTTCTACGGCGCAGGTGACACTTGGGGTGTGGGGACGTTCACAAGCGCGTTATTCGTAGCGAACCCACATCGGACTTGACCATGCCAGTTGCCCGTCCTCTTGCTCCACCCGCACATAATACCAACTCTCCTTGCCTCTCTCTGCCGCGACATCCTGCCAACTTAATCGCACTTGCCGTCGCTTTGGCTCTGTCGTGTAGACATGCTGAAAATTTTTGATAATGTGCAACCGAGCGATGGGTGCGGTGCCGACGACGAAGATGTCCAGTTTGGGCGGTTCGTTGACCGAAAAGGCGTCGCCCATCAGATGGTCGCCGCAGGTGACGACCAGCAGAATGTTGTCCGTCGCCCCATAAGAGTGGCGGCGCTTGAAGGCGTCCACAATCGCTTCACGGGTCGGCGCTTCGGCAAAGACCACCGCGTAACTCATGTGCGTGCTGACATGGTCGCTGCTGCATTGAAAGCCCAACCGATAGCCCTTTTTGAACGCCTCCCACACAAACCCTGCAGGTTGCCAGCCGCCGATGGACTCTTGGGCTTTTGTGGCGCTGCGTGGGGCACCCAGATACTCGTAATTTTGCCGATGCCCTTGGTAAATTTCCACGACGGGCTCAACGACTGGGTCGTTGTCGCGCCAATCGGTGCCCATGTTGGTCGCCGAAGTGTGCGGGGCACAGATGCCACCGAAGGTTTTCAGGTAGCGGTAAAGCATCTTGACATCGGGTGCACCTGTTTCCGCCGTGCCCATCAGCAATTCGCGCCGTTGCGCGCCGCCCAAGCGCGGCAGCGGACGGACACCGCGCTGGGCAAACAACACATTGCGGTGCCCACTGGGAAACTCCACGCTGCGCTCGTAACTGAACATGCCGATGAAGCGGGGCGGATGGTGGTAGATGTCCGTCATCTTTTGTGACAGCCACCAAAGGTATTCGTGGTGGAAACCGTTGTCATGGTCGCCCAAGCCCATCCAGTCCAAATTGGCGGCGTCCAGCGCGTAGCGCCATGCGTCTTCCAAAGTCCCATCACCGTCCCGATGCGCTGTCAACTCCGTGTGCCGATGGAATTCGCCCCGTAACAGCAAGTAGGTTTTGCCGCCCAACTTCAACCGAAATTGGCGCATGCGGACGATGTCCTGCGGTTCATCGGGATGGACGACGAGGTGCGGGGTGTAAGGTTGACCTACCAGTTGCACCCGAGCGCGCCGACGGCGGGCAGGCGGCGTTGCCGACAACCCCACCGTTTCGTCAGGGCGACTGCCAATCAACTGCATCGGCTTAGCCTCGCCGGGCACCTTCAGCACCGCTGCGAACAAATCGCTGTCAAGGCGCGATGCGGTTCCTGCTGGGCGTTTGTCTGACGCGTAAACGGCGACCAGCGTGTTGTCTCCGAGCAGCGCCGAACTCGGACGCACATCCATGATGTTGACCGATTGCGGAAGGGGGAGCGGCGTGCTCCATTGTTCCCCGTCGTAAATGACCGCAAAACTCATCCAAGTCTCTTGCGCCCCGTCAGGGTTGGTCGCGTGGCGGAACAGCAACCAGACGCGTCCCTTCTCGTCCACGCTCAGTTTCGGCGCGCTGATATTGCGTCGCAGCCAACGAGGGAAGTTATCCCGCACATCACCTGCAGGCATTTGCAGTTTGCCATCTGCCCAACATTTCACGCGCACGGTGCGGTTCAAGTAAAGGGGTGCGCCTTTGTTCAAATGGGCGACAGGTGCGCCGCCACCTGAATAATCCTTGCCCCAACTGATATCGCCCTCTTCGTAAGCGATCCAGACACGGCTTTGTAGGTCAACCGCCAGATGGGGACGGGCTTCAAAGTGCGGCGTCGCCGCGACGGGCACACGCTCCACTTTTCCGTCCCGCACCCGAGCCAGCCAAACATCGTAGTTGCCCCTGTCGTAGGTGTCGTAAGCGACAAACACAGTGCCGTCCCTCACGATGGCGAGAGCGGGCGACCAATCGTTGGCATCGCTGGCGGAGATGCGAACCGGTTTTCGTTCGTCCAAACGCATCAACCAGATATCAAAGTTGTCCTTGCGCCATCCTTGCCACGCGACCCAAATTTTGCCTTGCGGGTCAGTCGCAGCGACGACATTGATATCAGCGCCATCGGTGCGCGTCAACTGTTCCGTTGCACTCCATCGGTTGGCTTTATGGTCGTAGCGGCGCGCCATCAATTCCCAATTGCCTTTCAGGTTTTGCGACCACAGAACCCAAAGACTGCCCTTACCGTCCAAAGCGAGCGTCGGCTTCCAGACATCCAATCCGCCTTCCGTCACGGGCAACGGTTCTGACCATGTGTTGCCGTCAAAGCGCGTCAACCAAATTTGGTCGCCGTTACCTTGAGGTGCGACAAAAGCGAAATCTTTGGGCTCTTCCAAAAGGGGTTGGTTCAAACTCGGTTGACCGCCATGCGTGTAGACGACATATGCCAGCCATAGATTGCCTTGCTCATCGGCGATGACAGCAGGGAAGTCCTCTTCCGTAGGCGTTTGGGTCAAACGGAAACTGGCGGGCGTTCTTTCTACACGAATCCGCCCGTCCAAAAACTCACGGGGTTGACCGAAAGCAATGTCGCGCAACGCAAACGAAAATTCGCCTTGCTTGGTCGCCACGCGCACTACTGCGTCGTCGGGTGCTCGCAGCGTCACAAACAAACCTGGCGCGATGATTTGCTTTTGCTGTGGGCCGGCGAAGCGCGAACTAAAAAAGAAGCGCGTTCCTTCAACGGCGGCTTTCGGTCCAAGGCGGAAGCCGCTGAGGGCAAGGATTTGTCCTGCGCTGACGACAATTTCACCGCTCCAATGCGTAGGTTCTTTGTCGGTGACGCCGAAGAGAATGAGCAATCCGGTGGCGTCAGGGGTTAAGGGCGTGACGGGTGCGAGGGCTTTTGCTTGCGCGGCTGCCAACCGTCGCCCGCGTTGCACCCCCGCCGCCCAACGGACGACGCCGACCATGCCCAGCAACGACATTACCACACTGATCGCCAAAAACTTCCTCATCGGCACCGCCCCCCTTGCGCATCATCACTCATTTTGACGCACCGGCATCATAACGCTGCGCTGCTCCTTTGTCAGGTGAACCATGCTGCGCCCCCGACGGTAAAAGGCTGAACGAGCAGTTGGTCAGACCACTGAAGGACCTTCCCCCGTTTCCTCAACCGCAATGCCCCATTCGTTGCATCCCGCAGACGCCTCTTTTTTGTGGCTTCTCGGCGGAACGACAACAGACAATGCGCGGCGCTACATTTTCGGTGAGGTGACGGGCGATGAAGGGTGTCGGTCTACTGGGAGGTGCGTTGCTCATGGTCGGCGTGGCGTTAGCCGGACAGGACGCGCGCCTGACAGCGGTGCGGCATTTGAATTTGCGCTACGCGTTACCGCGTTACCCGACAGCAAGCGCATGGCAGCAGCGGGCGCACCGGTTGCGCTTGCAGGTGCAAATCGCGTGCGGGTTGTTTCCGCCATTGCCCAAGCCTCCGCTCAACCCCCGTCGCATCGTTTGCGACGAAGACGATGAAGTGGTCGTGGAGCGGGTCGTTTTGGAAACCTTCCCGCGCTTTTACCTGACGGGCAACCTTTACCGACCCAAGAAAGGCACACCGCCCTACCCTGCCGTCCTACATCCGCACGGGCATGTCCCGCAAGCGGAAGGTCGCCTTTACGAGCGCGAACGCGTTCGTGCGATGGCGATGGCAAAACTGGGCTTTGTCGTCTTCGCTTACGACATGCTCGGCTATGGCGACCAATTTCAAGTCGTCCATCGCGCGTCCGAAACGCCCCACGAGCATCTGTGGGCAATCAGCAAGGGTGGCGTGCAAGCCTGGAACAGCGTTCGCGCCTTGGACTTTTTGCTCAGTTTGCCCGAAGTGGACAAAAAGCGGATCGGCTGCTGCGGTTCGTCAGGCGGTGGAACGCAAACTTTTTTGCTCGCTGCCGTTGACGATCGCCTCGCAGTTGCTGTCCCGACGAAAATGGTCTCCGCCCACATGCAGGGCGGTTGCATCTGTGAGAATCCGCCTCTTCTGCGCGTTGACACTTGCAACCCTGAGATTGTCGCCCTTTTTGCGCCCAAACCGCTGTTGCTCATCTCTGACGACGGCGATTGGACAAAGGAAACGCCCCATTACGAGTTTCCGTTCGTGCAAAGCATCTATCGGTTGCTCGGTGCACCGGACCGTTGCGCCAACGCGCATTTTTCCGAAGGGCACGAGTTTGCCCAAGCCTCGCGGGAAGCCTATTATGCGTGGGCAATCCGATGGCTGAAAAACGATGGCAAACCGTTGAGCGAACCCGTCAAAGAGCCGCCGATACAACTGTCCGACGCGCGGCGCTTCCGCGTTTGGGGCGACGATTTACCCAAACCCCACGACGCCATCACTTGGGACGCTTTGGTCGCTTGGCTCAAGGAGCAAGCCAATGCCGCCGTTGAGCGGATGCGACCCAACGACAAAAAAGCGTTGCGTCAGTTCCAGCGACTCATGGGCCCTGCCTTGCAAATGACGCTGGCAATTTTTATGCCGACCGACCAGCAACTCAGGGTGCAACAAGGCGAACGCAAGGAGCGCAATGGCGTGACCTTTCAGCAACTTTGGCTAGGGCGCAACGGCATCGGTGACTGCGTCCCTGCCGTGAAGTTGGAGCGCAATGGAGCGGCGGCAAAGGAAGCGGTTTTGCTCGTCAGCGACAAAGGCGCGGCGATGGAAGCGTGGAACGGTAACGGTGCAGCGGCGAAATTGGCGATGGAGTTAGCGGACCGCTTTGAAGTGCTGGCGATAGACGCTTTCCGCACGGGCACCGCAGCGGGCGAGCGCAAAACCGATGTCCAGTTTTTCACCACATACAACCGCACCGATGACGCCGAGCGTGTGCAAGACATCGTGACGGCAGCGACATATTTGCGCCAGCGGTTCAAACGGGTTCACCTTATCGGCATGGGCACAGCAGGCTTGTGGGTGTTGTTGGCGGCGGCGGTGACGGACGGTGACGGCAAAGTCGTCGTGGACGCCGCACAATTTGATGCGACGGACGACGACGCTTTCGTGCGACGGCTGTTTGTGCCCTGCTTGCGGCGCATCGGCGATGTGCGAACGGCGTTAGCCCTTATCCCGCCCCGCCCGCTGTTGGTGCACAACGCCCACGCTCACTTTCCGAGGGAATGGGCGGACGCCGCTTATCGGGCAGCCCAGGCTACAGGGCGGTTGCAATGGCACGACTCTCCGCTCCCAACTGAGAAGATCGCCGCATGGCTCCTCGCCCGTTAAACTTTTACAGGCGTCATTTCCATTGGCTGGGGTCCAACCGATACTCCCGCAATTTGCGATAAAGCGTGTCGCGGGTAATACCCAACAGGCGTGCTGCTTCCGTCTTGTTGCCCTTCGTCAGTTTCAGCACCTTGATGATTTGCTCCATCTCAGCGTGGCGCAAACTGAACACAGTCGGGTTGGGCGTGGCTTGGCGCTGAGCAAACAGAAAGTGCAGGTCACGGGCGCGAATGACGGGCTCTTCCGCCAAGATGACGGCGCGTTCCAGCACATTTTGCAACTCCCGCACATTGCCCGGCCAGTCGTAGTCCAGCAGCACTTGCATGGCATCGTCAGCGACAGTCATCGTCGGCTTCTCCATCTCAGCGCAGAAGCGGGCGATAAAGGCTTCCACTAAGGAAGGGATATCCTCTTTGCGTTCGCGCAGAGGCGGGATGTAGATAGGCACGACATTTAGGCGGTAAAACAGGTCTTCGCGGAACACCCCCCGCTGCACGGCATCCATCAGGTCTTTGTTGGTGGCGGCGATGATTCGGACATCCACGCGGATAGTTTGCGTCCCGCCGACCCGTTCAAATTCGCGCTCTTGCAAGACCCGCAGCAACTTGGCTTGCATGGCAGGGGTCAAGTCGCCCACTTCGTCCAAAAACATCGTCCCTTGATGCGCCAGCTCAAACCGTCCGGGCTTGGCTTCCGTCGCATCGGTGTAAGCGCCTTTTTCGCGTCCGAACAATTCCACTTCCAACAGACTTTCAGGGATGGCGGCACAACTGACTTTGACGAAGGGTTTATGACGGCGCTTGCTGCGGAAGTGGACGGCTTTGGCGACCAACTCTTTGCCGACACCGCTTTCCCCCTGCAACAGCACCGTCGCGTCTGTCGGCGCTACCTTGTCAATGAGCGCCAGAACTTGCCGGATGGCTTTGCTTTCGCCTAAGATGACAGCATCGCCCGCTTGGCGCGCCAACTGCTCACGCAGGTGGCGGTTTTCCTCCTCTAACCGCAGCCGCTCAAAGAGCCGTTCCAACGCCAACAACAGTTGGTCAGGCGCAAGCGGTTTTGTCAGGTAATCGGCAGCGCCCTTTTTGATGGCTTCCACCGCGCTGGGGATGGTGCCGTAGCCTGTCAGGATGATGACCTGCGTATCTGGATGGCGCTGCAAGACGGCGTCCAGCAACTGTTCGCCGCTCATGCCGGGCATGCGCAAATCAGTGACGACGACGGGAATTTCGTCCCGTCGTAACCACTCTAAGGCTTCGGTTCCGTTTTGCGCCGTCACGACGGCGTAGCCGTTGCGCCGCAACACATCAGCGGTCATTTCCAGAACATCGGGGTCGTCGTCCACGAGCAACACTTTGCGCTCCATCTTGATCCCTGCCTTTGAGGCAAATATGAAGGGGATCATCGGTGCGCCATCCATGCGCCCACCGGCTCCCTGTGCATGGGCGCCGGCACTTCGGCGGGCAACACGATGGTGAAGACGCTGCCTTTTCCGATTTCGCTTTCCACAAGGATGCGTCCACCGTCAGCCTCTATGGCGGTGCGGGCGATAGACAACCCTAGCCCCGTCCCCTCGCCGGGCGGTTTCGTCGTGAAGAAGGGGTCAAAGATGCGTTGCAAGTGCTCAGGTGGGATGCCGTGTCCTGTGTCGGCGATGATGAGGCGCACTTGTTTCGCTATGGCATCGTGCTCGGTGCATACCGTCAGCGTTCCTCCATCGGGCATCGCCTGGACGGCGTTGAGCAAAATGTTGAGCACAGCTTGCTTGATAGCGTCGGGACGACAGCGAACAAGGGGCAAAGGGGTCAACGCGGTGCGGATGACGATGTTGCGGCGCTCGGCTTCTTTGGCGATGATGTCCAGCGCGGCGTCTACCAATTCGTTCAAGTCGGTCGGAACGGCTTCCGCTTGGGATGGGCGGGCAAATGCCAACACGCTCGTGATGATGCGTTGTGCCCGCTCCACATTACGCTGAATGACTGTAAGGTAGCGCTGGGCTGGTTCGGATAATGCGTTTTGTTCACTCAACGCTTGCGTCAGGCAGTAGGTTGCCGTGCTGATGGCGCTGAGCGGGTTGCGCAACTCGTGGGCGATACCCGCCGACAGTTGCCCCAATGCCGCCAATTTTTCCGACTGCACTAACTGCTGCTGCCACTGCTCTTCGGAAGTGATGTCGTCCACGATGAGGACGGCTTCATCGGCATCGGGGCGGCGCAACGGGGCTAAGGTGCAGCGCACCGTCTTGCGACCAGAGGGCGTGTTGACGGGCAGGCGGGCGAAGGCACGAACCTGCCCGTCCTTGAGCACCGACGCCAATTGCGCCCAAACTGCTGAAAGGTCGGGGAGCAAAGTCAGCCCGCTTTGACCTAACAAGGAAGGGCTACCGTCCGTCGCTAAGTGCCATTCTCGCAGCAAGCGGAACGCCGATTGATTTGCCCACACGATGCGTCCCTGCCCATTAGTGACCAAGACAGCGGACGGAATGCGGTGCAAGACAGCTTCGGTGAATTCGGTGAGGGCTTGTAACTCCTTTGTCCGCTCCCGCACGCGGCACTCCAGTTGCTCGCTGTGGGCGGCGATTTCGTCCAGAAGGTGACCGACGACGGCGCCCAACGCCGTCAGCACCGTCACAGCCCCTGCCAGTTCATACCACATCCGCCAGGTCAAAAAAGCGAAATCCACCCACCCCGCCTTTGCCAAGAGCGCGCCTGCGACTTCACCGCCGAGCGGGCAACCTAACCCAAACGCCGCGCCCAACACCGCCATTTGCCGTAGCCGTCGTCCCCCGTTGATATGGGCATGGGCACGAACGGTTGCCCAACTCTGTCGCCATCGCCCTTTTATCGCTTGTTGAACTGCTTGCCGAACAGTGTGCCAACAGGAGCGGTCATCACGGGTCAGCATTGACATCACCGCTAAAAAGGTTGGCGCTTCCCTACCGTCCGTTCAAGACACCGCCGGCGCGCGGCGTAACCGCACCGCAAACGCTATTGCGGTCAAGGTGCCGTTGACGACGGTCGTCACACTCATCGTCCACCATGCAGCGACAGTGTCCAGCCCAAGCACTCCGCAAAGCCAATAAGTCGTGGGCAACCGCAACAGCCACAAAGTCACGATGTTCAAGAGGGCTGGCGTCGCTGTATCGCCCAATCCCCGCAAAGCGCCTCCCAGCGTCATCCCGATGCCCAAGAAAGGTTCAGAGAGCGCGTTGATGCGTAAGTAAGCGGCGATGTAGTGTTGCGTCAAAGCATCTTTGGCAAAACGCACCGCTAACGGCTCCGCCATGACGAAAAAGAAGGTTGCCATCAAACTCATCGTCACAGCACATGCCAGAGCGGCTTGCCATGCGCCAGCGGTTGCCCGTTGCCATTGCTTTGCCCCGACGCATTGACCGACGAGCGCTTGTGCGACCGTCGCAAAAGCAATGCCTGGCATGAACGCAATGGCTTCAATGCGCAACCCCGCTGTGAGCGCGGCGATGGCAGATTCCTTCTCAGGTGTGCTTGCCAGTAGCCGAAAATAGACAGTGGACGCCATTGACCACAACAAAGATTGCAACCCAGCGGGTAAGCCCAATTTTAGTAGGTCACGATGTCGCCTACTGCACCATGTCCGACAGTGCGCCCACGAAAACCGCAACGGGCTTTGCGCTAACCGCCCCAACAACACCGCCAACACAGCGCCCCGACTGACGGCTAACGCGAACGCTGCTCCGCTGATACCCCAACGCGGGACACACCACGCGCACAGCGACAACTGCACGGCGACGCCCACAAGTGTCGCCCACAGCGGCGTCACCATATCACCGATGCCCCGATACGCTGCCATCAGGCTGACGGCAACGCTCATCAGCGGGAAGGACAACAGCGCGACGGCAAAGTAAGCATCCGCCAGGCGTTGCATAGCGGGTGGAATGTTCAGCAACGCCCAAAGGGGCTGACGAAGAAACCAAACGGATACTGCTAAGAGGCTGAACAAAAGGGATTGTTGTAAGGCAGCGATTTCCACCCGGACGGCACCATGGGCGTCGCGGGCGCCCCAGCGCTGGGCGACCAAAGTCGTTGTGCCGGTGGAAACCATTATCGTCATGCCCATCAGCACCCAACCGACTTGCCCGACAGCACCAATCGCAGCGGTCGCCGTCGTGCCCAACTGCCCGACAAAGTAGGCTTCACCCAACCAGCCAACCGTTTGCCCGATTTGGGTCAATAGGCTGGGCATCGTCAAAGTCACCAATGCTGTTAGCAAACTGCCTTCCGTCGCCGATGGCTCCTTGCGCATCTAAATCGCCCTTTCCCCTCTCTGGAAAAAGTTTATCCCCTTGTCCTTTGCCGTCTTTCTCCGAAATAACCGCCGTGTCAAAATGCATGCGACACACTTCAGCGTGCCCTGCAAAAGCAACCGAATAAGTTGCCGCGTTCTTCGCGAGTTGGGTTGGCGTAAACCAACGCAACGGTCAAGGTGTTGAGGTCAACATGGAGGCGCAAGGGAAGGTGATGGGTAGGCAAAAGGGGAAAATGCAAGAGCAGTGGGACGAGGTGGTAAGGCACGCCAAAGCCCTCATCCTGTCGGTAGAAAGCATCCTGGACGAGGCGCTGGGAATGTTGCAATTGAGCAGATGCTTCGTCCAGAACGAATTTGGCGAATCTTTGCGCCAAATTGATGCGGCTCTCCTGAGCCGCCCAAAAGGGCAATCGGCGCTTCAGAAAAGCGCCCTCCGAACGCCACGCAACATACCTATCGGAGGTCTCCATCGTGGACTTGACCGCCGAAGAACTGTTCGCTCCGAACGCCACGCAACATGCCTATCGGAGGGCGGCTCTCCTGAGCCGCCAAAAAAAAGAAAAGGGGGAGCGCCCTTCCAGGAACTGCCGCAAGGGAAATTCAACAAAGCACAAAAACCTACTGACGAAAGTGTTTCGGCAGAAATTGAAACGCATCACCCTGATCGTGTCCGACATCCGAACGGCTTGGGTGTATGCACTCAACTGATTTGCCGAACGAAAGGAAGAACAGGAGGTGACATCGTGACGGTCATTGGCATAGAAGCCTTGCAGCAAATTGATTGGACATTTCGCGATGTGAAAGCGAAGGAAGGAATTCACGGTCTGCACAGTTACCCTGCCATGATGGCTCCTCCTGTTGCTCAAAGGTTGATAGAGATGCTCAGTCAGCCCAGTGCCACCGTTCTTGACCCTTTTTGCGGGTCGGGAACCGTCATTGTTGAAGCGCTGAGGTTGGGCAGGAACGCTATAGGCTTTGACATCAACCCGCTGGCACTTTTGATTGCTGAAGTCAAGGCAAACCCATTGCCACCAAAAGCGCTTTGGGATGCTTTTGAACAAGTCCAGATGGTTTTGAGAGATATGCCGGAAGTTGAGCCGCCGCGATTTGCCAATATTGACTATTGGTTCAAGCCACAAGTGCAGCAGCAGTTAGCGAGGTTAAAAGCCGCCATTGACATCCTTCAAGATGAACCATCCCGCAAGTTTCGTCTCGTCGTTTTCAGCCGTGTCGTCCGAGAAGCAAGCAACACTCGTCCCAACGAGTTCAAGTTGTTCCGATTACCGCCAGAAAAATTAAAGCGCCATGACCCCGATGTCTTTGCGTTATTTCGGGAACGGTTCGCCGAATGTGCAGCGATAATGGGCGAATGGTGGCAGTGCGTCGGTGGGCAATTGCCAAAACCAAGATTGGAAAGGCACGATGTCCGTAAACCTCTGCCTGTTGAGCCTGAAAGCGTTGACCTCGTTTTGACTTCACCGCCTTACGGTGATGCGAGGACTACAGTCGCATATGGTCAGTTTTCCCGCCTTTCCCTTCAATGGCTTGGATTGTGGAAAGAGGATTTGGACAAGTTGGGTCTCGGCGGGCAAATCCGTCCTTTGCAAGTTGCTCTGCCATCCTTGAAAGACGCTATGAAAGCGATCGGCAATAAAGATCCTAAACGAGCCCGCGAAGTGCAAGCCTTTTACGCTGATTTGCGAGATTGCCTGCTCAACATCGCTTCAACGGTTAAAGTAGGTGGATACGCGGTCTTTGTCGTCGCCAACAGAAAAGTGAAAGGAGTCAAGTTACCTACCGATGAGGCGATTGTGGAGATGCTCCCTGAATTCGTTCACATCGCCTCTTTGCCCCGTCAAATCCCGAACAAACGCATGCCGTCGCGTAACAGCCCGTCCGATGTGCCCGGTCAAACGGATGAAACGATGCTTGAAGAGAACATCGTCATCCTGCAAAAAGTAAAGAGCGCCACTGACTGTGAGTCCGATCCAGAACAGTTTCGCTTGCTTGAAAGGCGAAGACAATATTCGGTAAGGGTTTAGCGTTCACCGCTTTCGCCCTTGCAGTCCTTGTAAGCGCTACGGAGGCGATAGACGATGCGTTCTTTGCGAGTTGCGTTGGCGCAAATCAATGCAACGGTTGGCGACATTGAGGGTAACGCCAGAAAGATTGCGGAAGGGATTGAGCGAGCGAAAGAAGTGAGAGCAGATGTCGTGGCGTTTCCTGAATTGGCGGTGACGGGTTACCCGCCAGAGGATTTGCTGTTTAAGCCGCACTTCATCGCCCGCAACAAAGAAGCCGTGCAGGAGTTAGCACAGTTAGTGCCTAAATCTTTGGTCGCTGTCGTCGGCTTTGTGGACGAAGATGGCGACATCTTCAACGCTGCCACCGTTTTGCACGATGGCAAAGTCGCTGCAGTCTACCGCAAACACTACCTACCCAACTACGGTGTCTTTGATGAGTTTCGCTACTTCCAACAAGGAGACGAACCGTTGGTTTTGGCGCTGAACGATGTTCGCATCGGCATCACGATTTGCGAAGACATCTGGTATCCCGGCGGACCTGCACGCGCTGAGACATTGTTGGGCGATGCTCAAATTTTGCTGAACATTTCTTCGTCGCCTTACCACATGGGCAAGTTATCGTGGCGCGAAAAGATGCTGGCGGTGCGGGCGAATGACAATCTCGCTGCGATCGCTTATGTCAACTTGGTTGGTGGGCAAGATGAACTCGTGTTTGACGGAGCCAGTTTGGTCGTGAACGAGCAAGGTGAAGTCATCGCCCGAGCCAAGCAATTTGAGGAAGATTTCCTCGTCGCCGATATTGACTTGGTCGGCATCATGAGAACACGATTGCACGATCCAAGACGAAGACAGGATAAAAGAGCGATTGGAGATGGAGACTTAGGGAAGGTGAAGATTGTTCCATTGCCTTTTGAATTTGCTCAGCCTAAACCTGCTGTTGAGCCGCGCATTGAGACGCCTCTGCCTCCCACAGCGGAAGTTTACTGGGCGCTCGTTTTGGGCACTCGCGATTACTTGCACAAAAACGGCATGACAGATGCTGTTGTCGGCTTGAGCGGAGGCATTGACAGTTCACTGACTTGCTGTATCGCCGTTGATGCATTGGGAAGCGAGCATGTGACGGGTGTGGCAATGCCCGGACCTTATTCGTCGCGGCATAGCCTTGAGGATGCTGAAGCGTTGGCTCGCAACTTGGGCATTCGTTTCCTCGTTATCCCCATCAATGAAGTTTTTGAGGCGTTCTTGAGAACTTTGAGCGATGCCTTCAAAGGGATGCCGCAGGATGTGACTGAGGAAAATTTGCAGGCTCGCATTCGCGGGACAATCCTGATGGCATTGTCCAACAAGTTCGGTTGGCTCGTTTTGACAACTGGTAACAAGAGCGAAGGCAGCACAGGTTACTGCACCCTTTACGGCGATACGGCAGGTGGGTTCGCTGTGCTCAAAGATGTTTACAAGACGCTGGTTTACGAGTTGGCAAAATATGTGAACGAGAAAGCAGGGCGTGAAATC
Source organism: bacterium HR17 (assembly GCA_002898575.1). Lineage (NCBI taxonomy): Bacteria > Candidatus Fervidibacterota > Fervidibacteria > Fervidibacterales > Fervidibacteraceae > Fervidibacter > Candidatus Fervidibacter japonicus. Next base: position 2,432 of record BEHT01000039.1, on the reverse strand, counting down.
ATTCCCCGTCGCGTTTTTGAAAAACCGCCGAGCGCCGAACTCAGACCGGGACAAGTTGACCAAGAGAAACTGCCCCCTTATCCGCTACTTGACAAAATTTTGCAGGCGTATGTTGAGGAAGACCGCAGCGTTGCCGACATCGTGGCGATGGGTTACGATGAAGCGACTGTGCGGAAGGTGGCTCGGATGGTTGACAGCAGTGAATACAAGCGCCGCCAATTTGCGCCAGGACCAAAAATCACCCACCGCGCCTTTGGCAAAGACAGAAGGCTGCCCATCACTAACCGTTGGAGTGAACTGGAGGGAGACTAATCAGGCTTTGCTGGTTAGCCTCTATTGTTAGCGATACTGTAAAACGATGGTTATCATCTCGAGGGAGGTGATAAGGGTGGCGGGGTTGAAGCCATTAACGGTTACACCTTTTGAAAATGCGGATGGCGAATGGCGCACGATTATGAATGTCATTACTCATCAAATCTTGCCGAGTTTAGTTAGGTGTGGCTCTCGGTTATTCTTGCCGTCCCTTCAACCGCCGGGCTCTACCCTTCAGTTCTTGCCCCTTGTGGACGGCTTCAAAGTATGGCGTCCCCGCCGCCAGAAGTTGCCTGAATTCATCTACTTGCTTTCTGGGAAGCGCTACCTTTGGATTAATGGAAAATGGTTTGTGTTGACAGCGGGGCAAGGTGCATTCGTTCCTGAGCAGGTTGAATATTTCCCCTTTGGAATGGCGCGCGGATATCCCCCGACTTGTGACGGCGTGAGCCTCATCGTCCATCCTGAAGGCGGCATCCTTGTTCGGACTCGCTTAACCGAGGTTTCCTATCAACGGTCTGTTCATTTCTTTATCCCTGAACCCTCGCTGATGCGACGATATGAAGAATGGTTTCAGGGATTGCTCTCCCACAGCGCTAATGAGGTTATCGTTGAGTTGTTTGAATTGGTTTCTCGTTCACAGCCGATCGGATTAACGCTAATTTCAAGGTGCCTTGTACAAGCGGGAAAATTTCCTGAGGTTTTGCAACGGGCACTCACCTTCTTGCATAGGGCATACAATATCCCCACCACAACCTCACAAATCGCTCGTTACAGTTTTGTCAGCGAGGCACAGCTTTATCGGCTGTTTAGGCAATGGTTAGGTATGTCACCTTATGACTATCTCACAAACCTGAGGATGCAGATCGCTAAAGAATTTTTGGAACGAACCCGGCTGGGCATCGCTGACATTGCCTTTTTGGTGGGCTACGCCAGCCGTTCCATGTTCTCCTTCAATTTCCGCAAGGCTTCCGGTCTCTTCCCCACAGCGCTGCGATATCACAAGGCGCATGCCCTTAATCCGTTCACAGCCCCCATGAAATTTGCCCGCACTTGAACAGTTGATGAGGGTGACAGAAATGAGAACCGTTGAGGTCTTGACCGCAGCGTTCCAATGCTCTTTAATGAACCACAAGGAGGTGTGTGCCGATGCGACGGGTTCACGCTTTCACGCTGATTGAGTTGTTGGTCGTCATAGCGATAATCGCCATTCTGGCGGCGATTCTGTTTCCCGTCTTCAGCCAAGTGCGGGAGAAAGCCCGTGCCACCAGTTGTCTGAGCAACATGCGTCAGATCGGAACAGCCTCTAACATGTATGCCCAAGATTATGACGAAAAAATCCTGCCGATGTATACCTTTGACTGTCCCAGTTACCCTTCACCGACTTTGCTCCTTTACGACGATTTAGCCCAACCTTATATCAAAAACCGTCAGATTGCCTTATGCCCTTCTGGCTATTTTCTCCTGCCGACGAGTTGGCATCCCATTCTGCATCCCAGCGCTCTTTGGTTCAACGGTCGGAAGCCTTTCAGTTACGCATGGAACGACATTGTTCCCAACGCATGGCCGATTACGACAGCCTACAACGATGGGAAGAAAAAGGGCGTTCGCAGTGCTGCTTATGTTTGCCCTTGGCAAACATCACCTGGTCTATCTCTTGCTGAAGTGGAGGATACATCCAACACCTTGATGTTGATGGACACAGGGGACGGGCAAACCGATGATGGTCGGACGACCTATGCACAGATGGACCTTTGGTCGGAAAACTATACTGATTACGGACCCTATCCCTATGTTGCAGTCAAACACCAAAGTGGGTTTAATGCCACTTTTGTAGATGGACACGCCAAATGGCAGAAGCACAGTTCCACTAAAGCGAACATGTGGAGCATCCAATCGGACTGAGAGGCAAGGGGTAGGAAATCATGAGATATCAACTGCCATTGAGGGTAGGTCTCATTGGCTGTGGTCGGATCGCTCATGCCCATTTGAGGGGTACCAACAATTACCCCACATGTTTCGCGTCATCGCTTGCTGCGACATGAACCGAAGAGTAGCCGAAGCGTTCGCCCGACAATTACCCGACGCTGCTGTCTTCACTGATTACAGTGAAATGCTTG
>BEHT01000038.1 GCA_002898575.1 bacterium HR17 | reverse complement strand
ACACGCCATCGGCAAGGGTGGACACTAACGGCTCGCAATTGTCGCAGGCGAAGGCGTCAGCGTGTTCCGGCAAAAATGGCGATACATTTTTCGCAACAAGCGATCGGTGCTGAGGCCGAGGTGCTGGATGTGCAATCTTTCAGCCCACCCTATCCACGCCCACCTTACCGGTTAAATGAGCCTGTTGACAGTTGACAAGTGGGCTCTTGCATTGTAGCCTTAAGGGAGGGCGATCGTTGCTCCGCACTGACGGGGCAATGAGTTGGCTCTAACTCCTGCAAAGGGGGTGGGCGTGATGGTGTGGCGTAAGATGGTCGCCGAATTCGTCGGCACTTTTGCGTGGGTGTTCATCGGCTGCGGGGCAATCATTGCCCAGAGCGCTTTGGGCACCGTCAAAGCGATCGCAGCCGTCAAAGGCGTCGCGACACCGTCCGTCGTTCTGGAGGTTAACCCCATCGCCTACCTCACCGTCGCCCTCGCGTTCGGCTTAACGGTTGCCGTGATGGTTTACGCAGCGGGGCATATTTCGGCGGCACATTTCAACCCGGCGGTCACGATCGGTTTCGCTGTCGCGGGGCGTTTTCCGTGGCGTTATGTCCCCCACTACCTTGTCGCTCAATGCGCGGGGGCATTCTTTGCCAGCCTTATCCACTATGCCTTCTTTTCTGGTGAAGCCGTCAATGTCAACTTTGGGGTGACAGTCCTTTCGCCAGATGTCCCGCCCCTTTATGGCTTCCTTGTGGAGATGATGTTAACTTTTTTGTTGGGGTTCGTCGCGATGGCGGTCGCCACCGATACGCGGTTTCCATCCAGTGCAGCCGGTCTGGCGATAGGTTTGGTGGTGACGGTGTGCATGTTGATGGGCGGCGTATGGACGGGCGCGTCCATGAACCCTGCACGGTCGTTAGCACCGGCGGTGTTTGCGTCCCGTGTGGAGCCACAAGCCCTCGCGCAAGTGTGGATCTACCTTGTGGCGCCGGTTGTCGGTGCCGCCATCGCCGCACGCGTCTATGAGTTCTTGCGCCTGGGCGAGTTTGCTCAAGGGGCACCTGCCGATTTGCTGGCGCTGACAGCCGCCAAAGAGCCAGCGGCACCATGAGGGGCAAAGCCCACAGCGTCTGGCGTGCCTTTAGCAAAAACCTTGTCCTCCTGCTTTGTGAGGGGGGAGCGAAGCGCCGTGAAAGCGGTTGCGACGGAACCGTTGAGCAACCGGCTGTTTAACGCGTGGATCTGGGGCACTTTCGGCGCTTACATCGGCATGTTGGCGTTGGTAGTTATTGCCTGCGCCGTATATGTCCGAGCGGGCAACATCGTCGCTGCGTTGATGTCCGACGAAATGCGTTTCGCCGCTCGTCTGTCCGTGCTGACGGCAACGGTCAGCACCTTCCTCAGCCTGCTCTTTGGCATTCCCTCCGCATACGCCTTAGCATATTATCGCGGACGGTTCAAGACATTGGTGGACACCTTTTTGGACATGGCGCTGGTGTTGCCGCCGGTTGCCGTCGGCGTGGCACTGTTGGTGCTGTTTTCCCAGTTCCCGTCACCAGACCACTCGGTGGACAGATGGTTACAGCAGTTGGGCGCACCCGTCGTGTTTGAAGTGCCTGCCATCGTCGTCGCTCAGTTCGCCGTCATCTCCATTTACGCCCTGCGGGTGCTCAAGGCAGCGTTTGAAAGCACAGATCGCCGATTGCCTGCCGTCGCCCGCACTTTAGGCTTGTCGCGATGGCAAATTTTCGTCTGGGTAGAGTTGCCACAGGTTTTGCCTAGTTTGGTGGCGGCGACGATTTTGCTGTGGGCACGGGCGATGGGCGAGTTCGGCGCAACCGTCGTGTTGGCGGGCGCGACACCGTTCAAGACCGAGGTGTTGCCCATCGCCATCTGGCTGGCGCTTAACCGTGCCGAAGTGGACACAGCGCTGGCGGCGGCGTTCGTGCTCATCGCCGTCGCTTTGTTGGCGCTGTTTGCGTTCCGTCAACTTGCCCGCCGCCTCACGCCCTAAAGAGCCGACGGGAAAGGTTGCATGAAACCATGCGACGCGTCTTTGTCCCGTTCCCGTTGACACCGCCGACCGTGCGTTTGACGGGACAACTCGCTCATCGGTTGCTAAGGGTGCTGCGGCTCGGCGTCGGCGACGCCGCTATTCTTTTTGACCCCCGCGGCACCGCGTGGAAAGCCGTTGTCACCGTCACGGAGCGCGACGCAGTCCAATTGCATCTTTGTGAACCGTTGGAGAACGACCGTGAAGTGCCTATCAGCGTGCACCTCTTCCAAGCCATCGCTAAAGGGGAACGGATGGACCTCGTTGTCCAGAAGGCGACGGAGTTAGGGGTTGCCCGCATCGTCCCGATGGTCACGCGGCGCACCGTCGTGCAACTGTCGGCGGACCGAGCGGAGACGAAACGCCACCGGTGGCAGCGGGTCGCCCAAGCCGCCGCTGAGCAATGCGGCGCCCAGCGCATCCCGACCGTGGACGCCCCTGTGTCTTTCCAGCGCGCCGTGCTGGACGCAGCGCAAGCCGATGTCTGGCTGCTCTTTTACGAAGGGGCAGAAGAGCCGCTGAAGGCGGTGTTGGCGGAACACGCGCACGCCAGCCGCATCGCGGTGATGGTTGGACCCGAAGGCGGGTTTGACCCCGACGAAGTGATGTCGGCGCAGGAGCGCGGTGCCCGCATCGTCAGTCTGGGCAAACGCATCCTGCGGGCAGAAACGGCTGCCATCGTCGCGGTGGCGCTGGTGCTTTACGAACTGGGTGCGTTGGAGCCTTCGCCCCCGCGTGTAGGGGCATGCCATGATAAGGATTCAGCCGCAACAGCAAGGTGATGGCGAAAAATGCGCCACTATCACGGCGGCAAACCCTTGACAGCCTTTGACGAAGCGTTGCAGCGGTTGCTGGACGCCACCCAGCCTATTGCCCGCACCGAAACGGTGGGGTTGGTGGACGCAGCCTATCGGGTGCTGGCAGTGGATGTGTCTGCCCCCTTTGATGTGCCGCCCTTTGACCGGGCGACAATGGACGGTTATGCGGCGCGGTCAGCGGACATCGCAGCGGCGACGCCGGAGCACCCTGTCCCGCTGCGGGTCATCGGTGCGGTCTACGCGGGAGACCCGCCGCCCACTTGGGTGGTGGCAGAAGGAACTTGCGCCCAAATTGCGACAGGGGCACCGATGCCATTGGGCGCCGATTGTGTCGTGCCCTTTGAGGACACGCAGCGCGAGGGGGCAACAGTGCTGGTTTTGAAAGCCGTCCCGCCTCGCGACAACATCACCCAACGGGGATGGGATGTCCGTCAAGGTGACCGCGTGCTGGCTGCCGGCGCGTGGTTGACACCCGCCAAAGTCGGCGTGCTGGCGGCGTTAGGCATTGACCGCGTTCCCGTTTACGCTAAGCCCAAAGTGGCGATCGTGCCGACAGGCAACGAAATCGCCCAACCGGGCAGACCGTTGCGCATTGGGCAAGTCTACGACATCAACACCTACACCGTCGCTGCGTTGGCGGCACAGCACGGCTGCGAGCCGTTGCCAATGGACATCGTGCCAGACGAACCGGAAGCGCTGCAGCGGACCTTAAACGCTGCCCTTGCGTCCGCCGAGTGCGTCATTTTTTCTGCCGGCAGCGCTGTCGGTGAACGGGATCTTTTGCCCCGGTTGCTGAGCGAACGGGGCACGGTGCTGTTTCACGGGTTGGCAGTGCGTCCTGGGCGCCCGACTTTGGCTGCCGTCGTGGACGGCAAACTCCTCGTCAACTTGCCTGGCTTCCCCGCGTCTTGTTTGATGGTGGCGGTCGTGATGTTGGTGCCTGTCTGGCGGAAGATGGCGCGGTTGCCCGCGTGGCACCCGCCGACGGTCCAAGCGACCTTAGCCCATGAGGTCATTTCGCCTGAGGGGTTGCGCCAGTTTTTGACCGTTCGGCTCGCCGAACGGGACGGACAACTCATCGCCGCCAGCGCCTACAAAGAGTCGGGCACCATCACCAGTTTGTCCGATGCCGACGGCTTCATCGTCATCCCCGAAACGGTCACCCACATCCCTGCCGGCACGACAGTTGCGGTGACGCTGCTGTGAGCGCCAACGGACTGAAACGAGTGCTATGTTTTTGAAGCGGTATCAGGCATATTTGCGACCACCGAGGTGACTTTGCTGTGCAGGAAACGGAACTGTTACCCGTCAAGCAGCGCCCGTCTGTCGCTTACACGGAAGCGACCAAAGCAGTTGAGGAAGATGAGGAAATCCGCCAAATGACCGAAGTGCAACTCATTGACGCCATCAACCGCTTGCGCAAGGAGCGCAACGCCGTCATCTTAGCCCACAACTATCAACTGCCCGTTATCCAAGACCTTGCCGATTTCGTCGGCGACTCATTGGAGTTGTCGCGGCAAGCAGCGCAAACAGACGCCGAGGTTATCGTCTTCTGCGGTGTCCACTTCATGGCGGAGACCGCGGCGATTTTGTGCCCCGACAAAAAAGTGCTCATCCCTGACCCCGAAGCGGGCTGCTCGCTGGCTGCCTCGGTCACCGCCGAGCAAGTGCGTCGCTGGAAGGCGAAGCACCCTGACGCCATCGTCGTCGCTTACATCAACACGACGGCAGAAGTCAAAGCCGAAGCGGACTACTGCTGCACTTCCGCCAACGCCGTAAAAGTCGTTCAATCGCTGCCGCCCGACCGCGAAATTTTGTTCCTGCCCGACATGTTTTTAGGCTTGTATGTGCAGCGGATGACGGGACGCAAGATGCATCTCTGGCCAGGGGAGTGCCATGTCCATGCCGGTTTTCGTGCGGAAGAGGTCGCGGAACTTTTGGAGCGTTACCCCGACGCCGATTTGCTGCTGCATCCTGAATGCGGGTGCATCAGCCAATGTATGTTTGCGTTAGCGGAAGGCGAATTGCCTTCCGAACGCACTTTCATCCACAGCACCAGCGGGATGGTGCGCCATGTCAAGCAGTCACCTCGCTCCACGCACTTGGTCGCCACCGAGGTCGGCATCTTGCACCGGATGCACAAGGAAGCCCCCAACAAACGCCTCGTGCCTGTCCGCGAAGACGCCATCTGCGAATATATGAAGACCATCACCCTTCCCAAGGTTTACCGCAGCCTGCGGGACATGGTTTACGAGGTCACCGTTCCCCCCGAGATCGCTGACCGCGCCCGCAAAGCCATTGAGCGGATGCTGGCGACCGTGTGAGCGCGAGGGAATGCCTGTGCAACCTCAAGGGTATCAAAGGGTGCGATGATTATGGGTGTGCTCAAGGTTGGGACAGCGGGTTACAAATACGACGATTGGGTTGGGCCCGTTTACCCGCCCACGCTGCGGGAGCGGGATTTTTTGCCCTACTTGGCGCAACATGTAGACTGCGTGGAAATCAATGCCAGTTTTTACAGCCTTCTTTCGCCCCTCACTTTTCGGGCGATGGCGCGCAAAACGCCCCCCGATTTTGAGTTCATCGTTAAAGCCCATCGCTCGTTCACGCATGAACCTGAAAACGCTGCCGAAGTCTTGCGACCGTTTAAGGACTCGTTGCGCCCGCTGGTGGATGCTGGCAAATTGGGCTGCGTGTTGCTCCAGTTCCCACAGCGATTCCACAACACACCCGAAAACCGCGCCCATATAGAGCGGGTCGCGGAGTGGCTCCGTGTCTTCCCGTTGGTCGTGGAGTTTCGGCACAGCAGTTGGGTGTGCGATGAGGTGTTTAACTGGCTGCGGCAATGGCAAATCGGCTTTGTATGCGTGGACGAACCGCGTTTGCCTGGCTTGATGCCGCCTGTCGTCGTCGCTACCGCCCCCATCGGGTATATCCGCTTTCACGGGCGCAACGCCGAGAAGTGGCACCACCACGAACACGCATGGGAGCGCTACGATTACCTTTACAATGAAGCCGAGTTGCGCGAATGGCTGCCAAAGGTGCGCAGCCTTTTGGCGCAAACAGAGAAATGCTACGCCATCTTCAACAACCACTGGCAGGGCAAAGGCTTCATCAACGCGCAAATGCTCAAACGCCTGTTCGCCGAGGAGGGCAGCCCCATCGCGGGCTGAAAGAGGGAGGCAACTACGGAGCGGGTGTGACGGTGACCGTTGACGGGACAGGCACGCGGTCAACGGCAACGAAACCCCAGCGGTCAGGTTCAACGGTGCGCTCGTCGGTGCCTTGTGGCGTCGCGATGGTGACGCGGTGGCGGCGGGCAGAGAGGCGATAGCGGTCGGTGATGAGGCGCAGGGCAATTTGTGTGTGCGTCGGGGCGTCCAGCCGCAGGGTCACTATTTCAGGGGTTAGCCGCTCCACTTGAACCGCTGTGGGAGGCGCCACTTCAGCGACCGGGCGTAAAAACACCCAGTCACCTCCCCGCAATGGGACGCTAACCTCTTGCCGCGCCGGCACGCCCTCCAAGGGGCGGACGGTCGCATCGTTGTAGGCGTAGAAAATCGGCGCGCGCACCTGAAGCCTCGTCGTCATCGGTTGAGCCGTTGGGTTCACAACCCAAATGCCCCGCTGGGTGGGACTGATCCACGCAGACGGGGGGAACCGTAGGTCCATGACCTGCATGGGTGCGAAGCGGCCCAACAAATCCGCGTGAAAGCGAACGAAACCGGGGTCGTGAGGCGACCACAGAGCCCACAGCAATGTGGACGCAAAGAGCGCGTAACCGCGCCCGAAGGGGTTGATGAACAGCCCGGCAATTTGGGCAGGACCAGGCACAGTGCGGGAACGGTCGCTGTCCCGCAACGCCCGCCGTGCAGTGCGCGTCGCTAAGGCGATCGCCCACGGTTGGGCGCGGAACCCTACGGCGAACCCTAAGATGATTCCGAAAGAGCCCTGCGGGCTTCCCAACTCCGTTCCCGCCGGCAAATCAGGGAACAACGCATGGGGCGCATAGACCGTTAACCCCGTTCGCAACTGTCCGTTGAAGAGCACCTGTCGTAAGAGCGGGACTCCGAACAGTTCCCAAAGCCCTCGCGGCATCGCCAAAAACGGCGCTTCCGATTGAAAAGCGCCGACGCCGAAGTCGGCGACAAGGACGCCGCCGCTTTGGACAAAATTCGCCAGTGTCATTTGCATGGGTGCATCCAAATATGCTGGCATTGGCGCCAACAACATACGGTAGCGGCTCACAAAGTCTGGCGTTAACTCCTCAGGGGTCAGCGAATCTACGGTGCCCCATGGATGAAACCGCAACCACCAAAACAGCGACCCCGGCTCGTTGACACCTAACCGTAACGGGAAGGCTTGTTGATTGCCGTGCGCGATAGCGAAGCCGTAGAGAGGAAAGCCGTTCGCGGTGAGGACGCCTTCAGCAAAAGGTGTGTAAAGGATAGCCGTTTGAGATTGAGGGGCAGCGTCGGCAGGCACTTCCGTCCGAAGGCGATAGGCAAGGGCTGACACATTGACCCGTAAGGCTTCATTTTCTTTCAGCGCTGACCAATCACTGAGCACAAACCCTGTCGCGCCTTGCATTGCACCTACCACTGCCCATCGCCATAGGGTTTCGGCAGTGACGGTGCGACCGTCTTTCAAGCGGGTCGTAAGCATGGGAACGGCACGAAAGCGCCCACCGCGTCGGGCAATTGCGACGGCGTGGCAGTTGTGCGTTAGCCAGTCAGGTTCCGCTTGCTCAGGGGACAAGTAAGGCACGATAGCGTCATAGCTGGGTGGGACAACTGCGAGGCTGCGGTAAGTCGTCAACGGTCCGGCAATCAACCATCGCTGCGGATCGCGGCGGCGCAGTTCGTCCGCCCACAGCACGAACAGGTTGCGCAAGGTGACCCAGCGATACAGCGCTACATCCAATGAGGGGCGCCCATAGCGTAGCGGTGACTGCCCGTCATCCGCTTGGAGTGCCCACAATTGGGGAATTTGCCAAGTTTGCACGGGCAGTTGCCACGTTTGCCGCAACTGTTCCAGCGTCCCATATTGGCGCTGCAGGAACAGGGCAAACCCCGCATCATCGTAACTGACAGATTCGTCCACCGCACCCCCGACGGCGTAACCCAACAAATTGGAGCGGGTGCGAAAATGCGTGACGACGATGTCCAACCAACGCCGCAGCCAGGCAACATAGTCGGCATCGTGGGGAGCGCACCGTAAACGCGGTCGCAACGATCGCGGTGGGCACACATCCAACGCAATGATGTAAGGTAAATTGGCGCGGTCGGCAGCGGTCAGTAGCGCGTCGTAGCCTGACAAATCCCCATCGTTGCGGTAAAACACGGTTACCCATAGCACCGTCATGCCTGTTTGCCGATAGAGCGGCACATCGTCTGGGTTGCGCAGCCCGTTTGCCGCCATCAGCCAAAACGGTTCCTGCCCCCGTTGGGATTGCGCCGAAAAGACGGTGCCCGCCAAGACAGCAAGGAAAAACGCGACAGCCCATCGCCGCATCAGTCATCACCCCTTAAAATCGTGCCATCACCTGGTTGGCACAACAACTTGCAGATTTCCGACCGCAACGGTCTGATAAAATGTAAGTCGTTAAAGGGGCACACTGATTGGCAGTGAGGCGAAAGGTTGCGATGGTGACACTCCCACCTGAACTGGAACGGTGGCTCGCGTTGTCGTGGGACGCTGTCGTCGTCCATTTCCATGAGATCGCCTTGAAGGGAGGCAACCGTCGCCCCTTCACACGGGCGCTTCAGTTTAACTTGCAGCGGGTCTTGGCGCCCTTGAGCGCCGGTGTCCAAGACTGCTTTGACCGCTTACTGGTGGTGCCCGTCAGCGGTGCACCGACAACTGCGTGGCTCAAAGAGACGCTCAGCGCCGCAGCGCAAGTGTTCGGGGTCGCTTACGCAGCACCCGTGCGCATTTTGCCCCGCGATATGGACGCATTGATTGCGGCAGCCGTTGAAACTTACCGCACCGTCGCTGACGCTGGGGCAACTTTCGCCGTGCAGGTGCGGCGCGTGGACAAAAATTTCCCGCTTACTTCCCAACAGGTGGAACGAATAATCGGCGAGCACATCGTCGCCGCCACGCGGGCGCCCGTTGACCTGAAAGCGCCGGCGGTGGCGTTGCGCTTTCGCATCTACACCGATTGCGCCTATTTGGTTGGTCCCAAAGTGCCAGGCGTCGGCGGTTTACCCGTCGGCGTGACGGGACGGGTCCTGACGCTCCTTTCGGGGGGGATTGATTCAGCGGTCGCCGCCTGGCTCATTATGCGGCGGGGTTGTGTCACCGACTTCCTACATTTTCATGCCTTTCCGTCCGCTGACGAAGTGCGCACCAGCAAAATCGTTGCGCTGGTGGAACGCTTGGTCAAACCGCAAGGCGTTCGGGCACGGTTGCTGTTGGTCCCTTACCATGCGTTTCAAGTGGCGTTGCTGATGGCAAAGGTGCCGGCAGCGCTGGAGTTAGTGCTTTTCCGCCGCTTCATGGTCAAGGTTGCGTGCCGCATCGCGCAAACCCGTTGGTATCACGCCCTCGTGACCGGCGATAACTTGGGGCAAGTGGCGTCGCAGACGCTGGAGAACTTGCGGGCGTTAGACGACGCCGCCAGTGTGCCCGTTTTCCGTCCGTTGCTGACCTACGACAAGGCGGAAATCATCGCCTTGGCGCAGCGAATCGGCACCTACGATTTGTCGCTGTTGCCCTACAAGGACTGTTGCTCGCTGATCGCCCGCCACCCTGAAACACGCCCTAAGTTGGACGCCGTCCGAGGGGCAGAAGCGCGGTTGCCCGTTGACGCCCTCGTGGAACGCACCTTGTCGGAATTGGTCGTCTGGCAAATCGGATAACTCAGCGGCAGAGGATGCGGGGTTTGGGTAGATGGGTCATCCCGTCGCCCAAGTAAAAGCCTGTTTGCGTCGGCATGTTGTAGCCGACATTTTGGTGGGCGACGCTAAGCCGATAAACGGGGTCGTGCATCAGCGTGTAAAGGCGATAAGGTGTCGGGACGGTGCTGACGAACAATCGCAATGCGCGGTTGTCAGCGGTGCGCCAGAGCACTTCTTCGCGCCAATCGCCGAGGATGTCGGCGACCAGACACGGGTTGGCTTTCGTGCCGTTGTTGGAGACGCACCCCCATTTGCGGGCGTCAAACAGGCGAACGAGTTTGCCCGCTTGCCAATCCCACTTAGCAATCACCGTGTCGTCCAACAACTCCCGGAGCAAATCGTCGTCCCACCAAACCGCCATGTTGACGGGCAACTGGGCGTCGGCAATTCTCTCGCCTTTGCAGTTCCACACCTTGCCCCACAACCCACCCCCTGCTGCCCAGCACTCGTAACCCCGAAAACGCGGGTCAATGTCCGCTGCCAACGCTCGTCCGACATCGCGGGGCGCAGGAAAACCCCACAGCAACTTGCCTGTCGCTGCGTCTCGCAGCGTCACGCCGTAAGGGTGGGGGCGCTCGTGGCATTGGAACACTTCCAAGCCCGCGCGGTCAGGGTCAATGTCGGAAAGGTGCATTGCGTCACCATGCCCCCAACCCGTCGAGTAAAGTCCGCTGCCATTGTCGTCAACGGCGCAAGCACCGTAGATGATTTCGTCCTTGCCGTCTCCGTCCACATCACCGACAAACAGGTTGTGGTTACCTTGTCCTTCGTAAGTGCGGAAGCGCCCGCCGTTTGCTGTCGTGTCAAAAGTCCAACGGTGCACCAGTTTGCCGTCGTGAAAGTCCCACGCCTCCAAGACCGTTTTGGCGTAATAGCCACGGCACATGACGATGCTGGGGTGAACGCCATCTAGGTAAGCGATCGCCATCAGGAAGCGGTCACAGCGATTGCCGTAGTTGTCGCCCCACTCAGACACCTTCCCGCGCGGGATGTAACGGGTGCGGGCAATTTCACGCCCTGTCCGCCCGTCAAAAACCGACAAGAACTCTGGTCCTTCCAAGATGCGCCCCGTTTGGGGGTTGACATAGTTGGTGCGCCCGTCACCGTCCACATCGCCAATCACATTGCCCGTGCCGTCAACGGTCAACTCTGCCGTGCGGGCAACGACTTCCGCTTTGCCGTCACCGTCAAAGTCATAAACGAGAAAGGGCGTGTAGTGAGCCCCCGAACGGATGTTGGGTCCAAGGTCAATGCGCCACAGGAAAGTGCCGTCTAGTTTGTAGGCTTCCAACTTTGTCGTGCCCCGACAGATACCGTTTTGTGCGGGGTCGTAAGCGTCCCATTCACGCTTGACGACGAGTTCGTATTCGCCATCGCCGTCTAAATCGCCCACGCTGGCGTCGTTGGGCGCATACACCCACGCTGTGTCGCCGGGCACTTGGCGCATCGGGACAGTGATATAGGGGCGAACGGGCACATTGGCAGGCAAGTGAAACGAGGCACTGGCAGCCACCTCTTTACCGTTGACGACGGGACGAACGAAATAGGCGACAGGGTGACGGAAATCCACGCCGTTGTCCACAAAGCAAGTGCTTTGCGTGATGGGCGTGGTGTTGACCCGCACCGGCGCACGGTGACCGACGCGTCGGTAAAGGTTGAAAGCGATGCCCTCAGGGTCCGTTGCCAACAGTCGCCACGCCACAAACGCGCGGTCATCACCGATGCGCACTGCCACGATGCCCCGTCCTAACCGTTCCATTTGGCGAAGCGGCTGCGCCGGTGGCGTGGTGGTCAACGCGTGCCCGCTTTCCGCTTTTTGGAGGGCTGTTGCCAGCAGAGTTGTCGCACCCGCCAAAGCGAGCGCCGTTTGGTAAAAAAACGACTTGGGCGTAGTCATTGTCCCATCCCTCTTTGAACTCACAAAACACGGCAGGAGGCGCTCCTGGCTAACGCTTTATCATGGGTCCTGCGGGACGCCTCGCTTGGGCGAAACGAGTAAAGCGTAGTTGGGAAAGTTGGTCGTCAGGTCGCCGAGGGCTTTTTCCTGCTTCCACCATTTGGCATGCCCGTCGCAAAAAACGAGGTTTTGCCCGCCTTGATGCAGAAAGCCCCAACGGTTCCACAAAACGGACAAGCGTCCAGGGTTGCCTCGCTGGGCAAACCCTACCCGCCGTCCATCGCACGAACCGTTGCAGTTGTTTTGGTTGGTGGGCTCAGCCGCCAAAATGGTGACGGATGGCTCATCCAAGTCGGGCATGGCGACCGGACGGGACGGAACGCCGGAGGGCATCGTGATGCCGACACCGACCAGCGCATAGTTGCCCATATGCCACATGCGCGTGGACGGGCAATCGTAAACTTGGGTGTTTTTGAGGTAGGTGTAGAGGCACCCGTAGAGGTAGGCGCACGAACCGACATTCGCTTGCCCCACATCGCCGAGCCAATGGACACATATCGGCGCACGCGGGTAGAAAACGGGAAAGCGCTCATCATAGTCTTGTGTGTATTGCTGCAATGCGAGGGCGATTTGGCGGGAGTTGCTCAAACATGAAGCCGCTCGCGCCTTTTCGCGCACTTGGCTGAACACCGGCAGCAAGATCGCCGCGAGGATCGCGATGATCGCGATCACCACCAGCAACTCAATGAGCGTAAACGCGTGCCGCGACAAAGAGCGACAAAATGAAGGGCGTCGGTAAGCCGACATCCTTGGTTCCCTCCTCTCACGCGGGTCGGGGTTGCAGGTGCCCCACCCGCTTTTTTACTTTACGCCGTCACTGCCTGCGCTTCAGTAGAGGTTCCACATCACATACTGATCACCACCTGTCAACGGGGTGCCGTCTTCAGCGTTGGCTTGTTGGAAGGCTACCGTCGCCTTGTAGGCTTTGGCGTGCCCGTCTAACAACACGAAGTTGCACAACCCGTCCACGGGCATCTGGAGAGTGTCATTGAACTGCGTGTCGCGGAAGGGACGAAATTGGCTGGCAAGGTGGCGGAACTGCGGGTAGTAGCCAGGGCGTGGGTCGCTATCGCCCACCCAAGGCGGGCGCCGATACATCGCCCATCCCGGGCGCCCTTGCGTCGGCGTCCATCCCGTCGCGTTGAACCCCGTGTCGCCGATGGCTATCGTTTCTGCGGGCTTACGAATTTCTGCCAAACTGTAGCCCGTCGTCCGCTGACAACTGCCAACCCAGCTGCCGTCCCACTTAGACCAAATGTGCTCTGCCCAACCGTAACCCGTCGTGTCGCTGTACATCGTTCCGTCCCACTCGTTGCGTGGGGCGTTGGGACAAGTGAAAATCTGTCGGTTGCGCACATACGGATTGATCTGGAACATCCAACGCCCACGGCATTCGTTAATGGTGCCTAATGTCGGCAAAGTTTCGTCCCAATCTTGGGCATACATGGAGACGCCCAAAGCCAACTGGCGCGTGTTGGCTAAGCACGCTGACTGCCGCGCCTTTTCCCGCGCCTGACTGAACACAGGGAACAAAATCGCCGCGAGGATCGCGATGATCGCGATCACCACCAGCAACTCAATGAGGGTGAAGCCACGCTGCACGACCATGACGACTCGCCTCCTTTGAGTAGAAAGGGTTTTACGCCTCCTTCGCCCCACAAGACCGGCGCACGACCAACCGTGGGGCAAGGGTCAATTGCTGTGGTCGCTCCGCCCGCCCTTCAAGGCGGTTGATGAGAAACTGCACTGCCGTTTGGCTCATCTCGGCGATGGGCACAGCAACGGTCGTCAATGGGACTTCTAAAAACGCGCCTTCTTCGATGCCGTCAAAGCCGACAAAGGCAATGTCTTCGGGTATGCGCCAACCCAATTCGCGCAAGCCCTTGTGAGCGCCAATGGCGAGCAGGTCATTGTAGCAGACCAACGCCGTCGGACGGGGTTGCCACTCGCGTGCCCGCTGCACAGCACGGTAGCCGTCTCCCCGAAAATGCCCGTCCGTCGGGATAAGCAGCGGTTCGGGCAACCCCGCTTCCTGCACCGCCTGCAGCACCCCCGCCAACTTGGGATGGTCAGGATGCAAATCCCCATAAGGGGCAAGGTAGCCCAACTGCCGATGCCCCAAGGCAATCAAATGCTGCGTGGCGCGATAGGTGCCTTCTGCACGGTTCACGGACACATAGTCCGTCCCATCTGCTGTGTGGTAGCCCAGCACGACGACCCGCCCCTTGGCTTCGTCCGGCAAGGGGACAGTGTAGCCTTCTGGGGGATAGCGGCTCGCCCACAGTAAAATCCCGTCCACCCGCCGCTGGCTCAGCAGTTCCAAGTTCGCGCGGTCGCTGCATTCAGGTTCGTCGCGGTTGGTGCATAGCAGCAATTGGTAGCCCGCTTCCCGTGCCGCTCGTTCCACCTCGTCGGCGATGCGGGCAAAATAGGGGTTGGTGACCTCGTAAATAACCAAGCCCAGCGTGTCAGTCTTGCCCCTTGCCAACGACCGCGCAAGGTAGTGAGGACGATAGCCCAGTTCCGCTGCCGCTTTCAAAATGCGTTGGCGCGTCTCCGCAGACACAAAGCAGTCAGGCCGGTTGTTCAACACCGCCGAGACCGTAGACAACGCCACGCCTGCCCGCTTTGCCACATCGGCTAAAGTCGCCATTCATCGCCACCCGCCTTGTGATGCGCTTCATATGGAGCGCTTCATATTGTGGTGCAAAATGTCCACCGTGTCAATAGCCTGCGGAAAGAGTGGGAGAAGAGCCGCAGTGTCAGTGTTCATATATGCGCTACTTTTGTGGGCGCTGCAAGGCGCGCAAAGTCAGCAGGTAGTTCGCCAGCGTTTCTACATAGCGGATGAAGGTGCGGGTGCGGATTTCTCCGTCTTCTACCCAACGCCCTTCAGCGTCTTGAGCGGCGATGATGCGTCGCACTTGTCCTTCCAGTTCGCTCAATCGTTCCCGCAGACCCTCAGCGCCAGACTGGCGGTTGCGGTGGGCGAGCCGTTGTTCTCGCCCTCCCCGCTGCAGCCGTTCCACATCCTGGAGTAGCGACGGGATGCCGAATTCGCCCTTGAAGGCGTAATGGCGGGGCAAATCGTCGTCGGTGTAGACGAGTTCGTAGCGGCGGTTGACATAAAGCGGGCGGTTCGTTTTCAACTCATAAAACCGCGCCCATTGCCCATCGGGCAATCGTGACCGTTGCAGCCAAATGGCAGCTTTCGGGATAGGGCGCCAGTAACGCTCGTCACCCGTGACGAGGTAGAGGTCCAGCAACGCTCGGATAGCGCCCGCCGTTTCGGCGGCGGAGATTGCCGGCGGTTCAAACCGCCGCGCCCACGCAGGTTCCATGGCGAAGTTGTATTGCTGTGCCCACGCGGGTTGCGGGTCAGGCATTTGTGCCAGCACCAAAAAGTCGCCGCCCTTTTTCGCTGCGTGCAAGTAAGCGGGTTTACCGTAAACCTCGTAGGCTTGTAGCAGTGTGCGGATGTTGTTCAGCATCACGCCGTCGTTAAGCGTGTAAAAGCGATGGTAGTCGTAGCCCTTGCCAGGGTGCGTGCGCGACCAGTTTTCGGGAAATCGGGCGGGCAAGACGGGAAACTTTTTCGGGTCCGGAGGGACACCGTCGTAGACTTGTGCCCACGCCCCGTTGGGGTATTGCGCCTCCATCAATTTCGCCAGCCCATAGTCAATTGCCTTGCGGATTTCGGCGTCGCGCCCCTTGAGGGCTTTGTCCACCTGCATCAAAAAGCGCAGAGCACTCTGCGTGTTGTCGTCGTCGTAAACGCTGAAGTTGCGTCGCCCTTTTGGGTCGCGTTCACCCGCTTCCACATCCTTGCGGTAAAACCAGCGCTTGCGCTGTTCGGGATGAAACTCAATACGGTAGTCCCATCCACCCGACCCCAATTGCGTTTCGGTAAGGGCGTGAGCGGTTTCAACGGCAGCGTCAAGGAAAAACTTGTCGCCCGTCGCCTCATGGGCTCGCAGAAATGCCATACCGACGGCGGGCGTGCCTGGCGGTTGCACCCATCCTTGCGTTGCCGTCGCCTCCCCTTCACCCCAACGCTTTGTCAAGTCTGATGAGTAGCGCCAAAGGTAACTGCCGTTGACGGCGACTTTTGTCCGCAGGAAACGGACGGCACGGAACAGCGCCTCACGCGCTTGCCGCTCCAACGACTGCGCTGCTGCGACCGGCGCAACGATCAGCACCATTGCCGCTGCGCCACCGACACACACCCGCAGCGTCATTTGCCTGTTCGCTCCTTTGCGGGATTGGGTTTGTCGTCGGTTAAGTCGCACCTTGAGACCGACATCCTTTGCCCCCTTGACGCCCCCAAACATTTTGACATAATTTCTGGTGAGCGTTCATATGATGTCGCTGTCGTCAGGAGGGACTGGGATTGAGTTCAAATCGGGTGACGATTCGGGACATCGCCAAGCGGCTAGGAGTTTCACCTGCCACGGTCTCCACGGCGCTGACAGGGCGCCGCAACGGTGTGTTCGTGAGCGAGGAGACGAAGCGCCGGGTTTGGGAGGTCGCGCGCGAACTAGGTTACCCGCTAGAACGCCTGCGGGCGCGCACGCCCCAGTTACAACGGGTGGCGCTCTTTTGCCCGCCTCGCCCTGACTCCCTGCTCATCAGCGGCACCGTGCTGGAGTTATCCCACTTGCTCAGCCAACAAGGGTTTCGTGTGTTGGTTCATATAAGCCACGACCGCAGACAAGCCTGTGAAGTGGTCCAGCACCTTTACCGACGACAAGAAGTTGACGGTGCGATTTTCGTCGGGTCACGCAATCACCCTGAAGAGGTGGCGGTCGGAGAAGTGCCCTGCGTTGTGGTTGGTGAAGTGCCGGAAAGTGTGGCGGTTTGGCGCGTCGGTGTGGACAACGAAGGTGGAGGGCGATTGGTCGGCGAGCACTTGTGGGCACTGGGGCATCGGCGGGTTGGGATGGTCTTTTCTGAAGCCAATCCGCTGCCCAGCATGAAGCGCCTGCAGGGGCTACGCAAAGTGTGGCAGGAGCGGGGCATGGACTTCCCCGATGAATGGGTGTTGCGCCTAAGTTCCGACGCCGAAAGCGAATTGATGGAGCGGTTGCCCCCGTTTGTGCAACCCAAGCGGGGCAAACTGGCGTTCACAGCCCTCTTTTGCTACAACGACCGTCTGGCAGGTATAGCGATTAAGTGCCTGCGGCGGATGGGGTTGCGGGTGCCAGACGACATTTCGGTTGTCGGGTTTGACGATGCCCCCTACGCCGAATTGTTAGATCCACCGCTCACAACCGTTCAACAACCCTTTGACCAGTTAGGCGCGTTAGCGGCGCAATTGTTGCAGGAGCGTCTCAGTGCCCCTCTTGAGCCGCCTAAGGTGCTCGTCTTGCCCTGCCGGTTGGTTGTGCGGGCGTCCACGACATCGGTGAGCCAATGAACCTGCGGGCATAAAAGTCGCCCGCAGCCGAACAAATCACGCCAAAAGGAGGTTGTGTGCTATGTCGCTACGCGTTTGGTCGCTGCGCCCCGCAAAGGGCATGTCCGTCGGCTTCACCCTCATTGAATTGCTGGTGGTGATCGCGATCATCGCGATCCTCGCTGCCATCTTGTTCCCAGTGTTCAGTCGGGCGCGAGAGAAGGCGCGGCAAGCGTCCTGCCTTTCCAACCTTCGGCAAATTGGGCTGGGGGCTGCCCAATATTCGCAGGATTACGACGAGAGGTGTGTCCCGCACCGAATCGGTGGGGCAGGTTCTCCGGCGTTCAACTGGATCGCCATCATGCAGCCCTACATCAAAAACGACCAGCTGTTCCGTTGCCCAAGTAACCAGAACATCATCGCTTACACCTACGAATTTCATTTTGGGGCGAGCGGCGGTTTACCTTTGGCTGCCATTCCGCTACCGGCACAATCACCGTCTTTTGCCGATGCCAACGGCGACCCTGATCCCCGCCAGGCGCTGGTCTTCATTCCCAACAGCGGCACAGGTGGGACAGCGACGCACTTGGGGCGTCGGTTGGCTCGTCCCGATAACCCACCGCTCGGCAGTTACACTGACCGCCCTGAAGGGCGAGTGCGGGCGTTCATCCACACGGATGGTGCCAACTACACTTTTGCTGACGGACATGCCAAATGGTTGAAAGGAACGGGTGTGCGCTATAACAACTGTGTCCAGCCCCAACCTGTTGACCCGATGGAGTTACAGATCAACCTGCCGATGCAAGGCTTAGATTGGGATGTAGATGGCGTCGTCGGTCCTGACCCCAATCCAGCCAGTTGCGGCTACGAGTAATACCGCTGTGTGAGGAAACGCGAACCTATCCTATCGCAAATTGAGGGCATTTGGGGGAGGCGCGCCAGCCGCCCAAACATGGGAGAAACGGTGGGCACAGCGTTGACCGCTGCGCCCACCGCTGACAAAAAACCCGTGAAGGGAGGGATGTTTATGATGGGTGTCGCTGTTCGGACACAAACCGGTATCGGGGGCGTCGCCCCCACGCGCAGCGGCTTCACACTCATTGAATTGCTGGTGGTGATCGCGATCATCGCGATCCTGGCAGCAATTCTGTTCCCGGTGTTCAGCCAGGCTCGCGAGAAAGCACGGCAGGCTTCGTGTCTCGCCAACATGCGTCAACTGGGCACGGCATGGGCAATGTATACGCAGGACTATGACGAGCACACGCCTCCCGCGAAGGTGTGTAACCGTGGCGCTGCTACCTGCGTCGGTGCTCCTCCGCCAGGGCGGCTGGACTGCGTCGGAGGGTTTTCACCTAACAATCCCTGGAACTTGGACTGTGGGGCGCCTTATGCGGGGTGGAGCGACCAAGTGATGCCCTACATGCGCAACTACCAGATGCTCCTTTGCCCCTCTAAATCTAACCGAGGCTACCAGCCCTTTATTAACAACCAACCTGCCGCCTGCCAACCCCCTCAAGGAAGTTGGGAGAACCTGCGATGGACTTATGGTGCCAATCACTATGTCCAGGCTAACCAAATTCGCTGGGGCAGTGGCACTTCGCCTTACAACAGTTGGACGGCTGTCGGTGCTTCCATCGCCAAGTTCACCGCACCTGCGAACCTGATCGCTGTCGTAGAAGTTTTCGGTTCCTGTCCCGACCTCCGCAATGTTATAGAGAACATGGACTGCGGTGTGCATCTGCAAGGCTCTACTTATGTCTTTGTGGACGGGCACGCCAAGTGGCTACGCTTAGCCCAGACGCTGCAACCCAAGTGCTTATGGGTAGACGATTCCGACCCGCAGGGGCAAACCCTTGTCGCCCAAGCCTACATGCAGCGTATCCTAACGGGCACCAGTGACAATGCCGTTCGGTGCCGCCGAGAGTGCTTGGGTCTGCCGCAGTGAAGGAGGCGAAAGGCATGAGCCGCTCCATCCATTGGCTTTGGCTCATCGTTGCTGTCGTCGTCGTTGTCGGGATTGCCGCAGGGTTATGGGCGTGGCGGCATCACGCGGAGCAAGCCCAGGTGGAACTCTACCGCCAAGAAGCCGTCAAGACCCAACAACAGGAAGGCTCATGAGCGTCTTTGCGGTGCGGTGTCGCTCTCCTCTCCGCCCAAGCGGGGAGGGGAATGGGGCGGGGGTACCGTTCGTTGCACCCTCGCCCCTTTACCCAAAGCCCGAAAGCAAAGGAGGGAGGGCTGATGACAGGGCATCGCAATTTCACATCGGTCGGCTTCACCCTCATTGAATTGCTGGTAGTGATCGCGATCATCGCGATCCTGGCGGCGATTCTGTTCCCGGTGTTTTCAGCGGCGCGGGACAAGGCGCGGCAGACGGCTTGCTTGAGCAACAACCGGCAATTGGGCTTGGCGTTCAACCAGTATGTGCAAGATTATGACGAACGATGGGTGCCTACCCGCCAAGTTGCTCCTTCAGGAGTAATTTGTGGCTCTCAATGGAACTATGTCATCCAACCTTATTTGCGCAACGAAGATATACTCAAGTGCCCCTCAGACTTCACATCTACAGGGGATGGTTGTTTTGGACCAGGCGGACAGCGAGGATGGTGGTTCGTAGGGCAATACACATGGGCACCCACTGACCCCAAGCGGAAGCGCAGTTACACCATCTTAGCAGGTCCAACGACTTCTGCCCTCGGCATTTATGTCCCAAGCACCGGCGAATATCGCAACGGCATTGCTGGTCCCAATTGGGGTGTGAGCCTCGCCCAAGTGGACAAACCTGCGAGTGTTATTGCCACTTATGAGCGGTGGGAAAACGGACACAATCAAGACACACCTTTCTTCGTCCACGCCAACATCAGTTGCCAGAGCAACAACGCCGACTACTGTTGCATCCAGGATACGGCAACGGGAACTTACTACGCAATCGCAAAGAAATCCCGATTTTTCAGCGCGCTTGCCGGACAAAATTACGACCCACCTCACCAAAAAGGCTCCAACTATGCTTTTGCCGATGGACACGCCAAGTGGTTGCGATACGAAGCCACCTTTAGCGGTTCATTTGACATTGACCCATCCACCGTGCCTTCCGGAAGCCCTTGTGTGGGCTCCGGCGTCGTCAATTGGACGATGTGGGATAGGCGTAAGTCTCAATGAAGGAAAGAAAAACTCAGCCCCACAAGAGGCAGGAAAAGGAGGGACTGATGATGACGCAACAAGGACGAATTCGTAGCGGCTTCACACTCATTGAATTGCTGGTGGTGATCGCGATCATCGCGATCTTGGCGGCGATCCTGTTCCCGGTGTTCAGCCAGGCTCGCGATAAAGCGCGACAAACCTCCTGCTTGTCCAACGCCAAGCAGGTCAGCCTGGCGGTCACACAATATCAGCAGGATTACGACGAGATGTATCCATCCGCCCACTGGGGCATCTACCTTACCTTAGTGCAGCCTTATACCCGCAATTTTGAGATGTGGCGTTGTCCGTCCTATTCTGGTGTTTACACTGTCCGTATCTGTTTCTGGGTAAACAACGCTGCTGGCTGTTCAAACATCCCTGTGGAACCACCGCCTTTAGGGCGTGTCATCACTGGCTGGCTTGCCAACTCAGATGTGTTTGGGGGCTGGGACAATTGGCCGCCGAAATCTCTCGTTCGTGTGCAGGAACCCGCAGGAACGGTTATGCTCGCTGAAAATGACAACTGGCCACCTCGCGAAGGTGCCATTAACGACCCGCCCAACATCCTCTCCATGACAGGGCAGATGGCGGTATCTCCCTGTCGCATCGCCGTCCATGCCACTTACCACTCTCGTTGGAACGTTCAACCCAGTCGCGGCACAGGTGGACGGTTAGGACCACACCACATGGAAGGGCTGAACCTCATTTTTGCCGACGGGCATGCCAAGTGGCAGAAAGTCTTCCCGGAAGATTGCCACGCATGGGTGCCGTCCATGCCCGCAGGCGTGCGGAAGGTAACTGACCCTGCGACGCTCGGTTGCAACCCGATGAACACGACAGGCACAGGCAACTCCCCGACAGGTCAATGGTGCGGGAACAACTGATTTAGTGTCGCGCGTGAACCGCCAAAGCCGTCGCAAACGCGCCTTAAGGGGGTGAAAGGGGCATGGACTTTTTGCGGCAACCTGTCCGCCCTTTCCACATTGTCGTCTTGTTGGTCATGCTGGTGGCGGTCGTGGCAGGTATCTGGGCATGGCGACACCGCGCTCTCCAACAACAGGCAGAGCAAGCCCAGCAGGAAGTGCTCCAACAAATGCAACGGGAAGGTACCCGCTATTGACGCTTGGTGCCTCAACGCCTTACGGATAAGAGCGAGGGACGCTCAATGACCTTTTGGGTGACGATGACTTTGCTAAGTGTGTGGAATGCACCGTTTCCCTTTGCCGGCACAATCAACACGCTTCGCACTAACCTGACAACTGCTTCGGTGACGCCGACGAAATTGAGCGGTAACGATTACCTTGATGTCATCAACGGCATCGTCTCCTACTTTCGCCACTTTCAAGCACCAGATGGGCGCATCATTGACCCGTTCGTTCATCGGGAAGTCCAATACAGCACACCGTGTTATGCGTGGGCAGCGACTGCGTTGGTTGTCAGCGGCAAACGCCCCGATTTGCTTGACAGCGCCATTGCCGCTTTGGAAAGTGCGTTGCAGCAATTAGCGGAAGCAAAACCCGCTGACCGTCACGGCGACTTCTTCACCTTCCCCGCAATGCTTGCTTATGAACACTTGCGCGACCGTGTGCCATCGGAGCGACGGCAGAAGTGGGATCAACTCTTGCGCACTATTGACCCCTATCGGGCTTATCGCGATGTGCTGACAGAAACGAGGCGCACGGTGCACAACTGGAATGTCGTCGCCATTGCAGGTGAATTCGTGCGCCATCAGCACGGCTTCACCGATTTGAGTTTCGTTGAGCGACATTTAGAAGTGCAACTGCAGCACTTCACCGCTGAAGGTTTGTATCGCGACCCAAATGTCCCGATGGCTTACGACCACTTCCCTCGTCATTTCCTCGCTGCAATGTTGGAGCGCGGATATGATGGCAAGCATGAAGCAGTGCTTAACGAACTTTTAGAGCGCTCCGCGTGGACTTCGTTGCTGATACAGTCGCCATGGGGTGAATTGCCCACGGGTGGACGAAGCGCTCAACATCAATGGAACGAAGCGATGCAATGCGTCACTTACGAAATTTGGGCGAAACGCAAATGGCGCGAAGGCGATAAAGTTGCAGCACAAGCCTTCAAGCGAGCGGCGCATTTAGCGTTGCAATCTGTCAAGCGTTGGGTGCGACCTTCGGGTGAATTGTGGATTGTCAAGAACTGTTTTGACCCCGCATTGAGGCACGGCTTTGAAGGTTATTCGTTCCATTCGCAATACAACTTACTTGCTGCCAGCATGTTGGCAACGGCGTGGCTGTTCGCCGACGAGCAAATTCCCGAAGGAACTTGCCCTGCCGATGTCGGCGGCTTCGTCGTCCACCTGCCCGATTTCCACAAAGTTATCGCCAACGCAAGTGGCTTGTATGTGGAAATTGACACTGCCGCAGATCCGAACTACAACAGCACGGGGCTGTTGCGAGTTCACAAAGCAGGCGTTGACCCTTTGGTAGGACCGAGCGACGGCGCCGCCATCAAAGACGAACCGCTGGCTATCGGCATTGCGTGGCAGGAGGGCGACAGATGGCAACCGCTGGCAGGGTTGGGGCAAGGGCAAATTGCCCGCGTTGCGTTGACCGTCCACGAACAAACGCCCAAACGGGTCGCTTTCACCGTCCGCTACGAGGTGAACCGACCGACGGCGCGCGCTGTCGCGGAAACTTACGAACTGACGCCGGAGCAAGTGCGGGTGACGGTAGAAGTGGATGGTGCAGTGGACAGGGTTTTGGTGCGTTTCCCCGCATTGGCGTTTGATGGGCAACGAGCAAGCCAAATCTGCGTGCACGGTGACGCGGCGACAGTGCAGTTAGGTGATAGCCAGCACATTTTTCGGGTAGACGCACCAAACGGCGCTATACTGCGGCGAACAGGGCGCTGGGTGCGGTGCCGCAACGGCTACCTTGAGCCCATAGAAGGCGAAATTGTCGGTAAGCGCGTCGTTTACACGCTGCACCTGTCAGCAGGGAACTAACGCGTCACCCTTGAGCCGTCGCGGCTCGCTCACAAGTTGCCCCGGATGAGTTTGGTGATGGGGATTTCTACGATGTCCGTTGCACCTGCGCGTAACAGTTGAGGGATGAGACGGTTGACTTCCGTGCGCGGTACAACCGACATGACGGAAAACATCTGTGGCGTTTCGCCCGCCAACGGGGCAACAGTCGGGGCTTTCAAGGCGGGCAAAAGCGCCAACACATTTTGTAAACGGTCGCCGCTCACATTCAAGATGAGCAGCACGCGTCCTCGTGCTTCGGCTGCGCCCTGCAAAAGCATGAGCAAGTCCTGCAGCGATTCCGCATGCAAGCCTTGGCTATCGGCATTCACGATAAAAAGCAGTTCCCCGGTTAAGGGTTGAATGTGCAGTCTTTTGACGATGGGGCGTTTGCGCATCTCTTCGGCGATATCGTCAAACGGCACGATAGCGGCGTCTAAATCGCCTTTCGCCACCATCGTCCACAGGTCGCGGGGGTCGCCGAAAACGCAATCGGCGACGCGCGGGTCGTCCACGACGGCGTAGTGTGGGGTGAGCCGGTCAACCCGCAGGTCGGCTGATTCCATCAAGGTCAGCACTTCCGCTTCCGTCGCACCCATTGGCAGTCCCAACTTGATTTGCGTTATCCCCTCCATCGCTACTAACACCTCGGTTGAAAGTACCAAAACGGCGCATTAACTGCCAAGTGAACGCAATCCAAAGCAACAACGCACCGGCTGCGACGCGCCAATCGGGCGGTTGGGTCAAAACCGTTGAAACCGTTTGCCCTTCAGCGGATCCGACGGTCAACAGCGAAGCAAGGGTTAACCCGTTTTGGCACGCGTGGGCGATGACGGTCGGCAAAACGCTATGGCTGCGGAGTGCCACCCAACTCCAAAAGAGGCTCGTCGGCAACACACTCACACTTTGCACTGGATCCAAGTGGAACATCGCAAAGGCGATGCTGGTCAGGAGAATCGCCACCGCAGGGGAATAGCGGTGCTCAAAACCTTGTTGGATAACGCCTCGGAAGGCTAATTCTTCGGGCAACGCCGGCAGCATAACTCCCAAAATGAGAAGGGGTACCGATTGGTTGCGGTGAGTGACCAGTTCAAGGAACTGAACAAGGCGACTTTCCTTTGTGACTGCTTGAAAAGCCGGCGCGTAATCCACCAACGACTGCATCAGCCCAATCATCAGCTGCGAGACGGCGAGGTTCAGCGTTAAGGTCGCCAACACTGTCAAAAGGATGATGTTGCTCGGCACGGGGCACCAGCGAAAGACTGCGCGCCATTGCCAGCCACATTTGTAGCCGCGCGCCACAATTGGCGCCAAGAGCACCGTCCCTGAAAGCAATGCGTTGAGCAAAAGCAAACGGTCAAGGGACAAAACAATCGGTTCGCCCGTCGTGCGTTGCAACCATATCCACCCCACAGCGACCGCTCCCATACCGAGAGCGAGGAGGAGGAACAGCCCCATGCTGACCAGCAGCACATACCAAGCATCGCGGTCAGTGACCATTGCACCCTGCCCTCCGTGTGGGGCGTTTACAACAACACCACCATCTCCTCTGGCGTTGTGGTAGCCACGCCACTTTTGCGCACGACGGCAGCGGAGGCGACCGTCGCGATTTGCGCGGCGCTCACAAATGGTGCGCCCGCCAAGAGCGCCAGCGTCAGCGCCGCCAAAAAAGTATCCCCTGCTCCCGCTACATCGTAAACCTGCACCCGTAAGGCGGGCAAATGTGCGATCTCCTCGCCTTCACTGAACAACGCACATCCGTCGCCACCGAGGGTGATGACCAAGCCGCGAACCTCCAAGCGAGCGGAGAGCTCACGCCCTGCTTCGGGAACGGTGCGGGCGGCGGTCACAGACGCCAGGGCTTCGCTGCGGTTCAGGCTCAAAAAGTCAAACCCGCGAAAGTGCGCGATGTTGGCGGGTTTCGGTCCGGCACATAACAGCGTTTGCCCACGAAGGTCCCGCAGCCCAGCGCACAACCCTGCCGTGACAACCCCCTTTGCGTAATCCGAGACAACGATCGCCGCGCACTCGCGCCCGAGTTCTTTAGCGATGCCGCGCAAGGATGCCTCCAATGAACCGTTCAGAGGTGTGCGACTTTCCACATCCACACGGGCAACCTGTTGACTTTGAGCGACGATGCGCGTTTTGACGGTCGTCGGGCGCGACGGGTCGGTCAAAACCCCCGTCGTGTCCGCTCCCTGTTCGGTCAATAAAGTCCGCAGTCTCTCACCTGCCCAATCGCTACCGACGATCCCGCACACGCTCACTTGCGCCCCTAACGCCAGCAAGTTCATCGCGGTGTTGGCAGCACCGCCGGCACCGTAGGTGCGTCGCTCGCACATGATCACGGGCACCGGAGCTTCTGGTGAGATGCGCTCAGCTGTTCCGAGGATGTATTCGTCCAGCATTAAATCCCCCACGACCAATATCCGTTGACCGCGCCACTGCGCTGCCAGTTCCAAGAGCCGTTCACGGGTCAGCGGTTCCATGCGTGCCAGACCTCCGCAGGGCAGTTTTTCGGCGGCTCAGGAGAGCCGCCCTCCGAGAGTTTGTTATTCGGAGGGTGCGTCTCCTGACGCACCGTTTTTCAGCGGCTCAGGAGAGCCGCCCTCCGAGAGTTCGTTATTCGGAGGGTGCGTCTCCTGACGCACCGTTTTTCAGCGGCTCAGGAGAGCCGCCCTCCGAGAGTTCGTTATTCGGAGGGTGCGTCTCCTGACGCACCGTTTTTCAGCGGCTCAGGAGAGCCGCCCTCCGAGAGTTCGTTATTCGGAGGGTGCGTCTCCTGACGCACCGTTTTTCAGCGGCTCAGGAGAGCCGCCCTCCGAATGAACCCCATTCTTCAACGCTGCATATGGCAGCGTTATTGGAGGTTGAGAGGGAGCGTCATCCCGCTGGCGGCTTGCTCTTTTTGCGCTAAGCGGCGTTGTTGCTCCGCCAAATCCTTGCGCCCTAACTGTTCCAAGTAATTTGCCAGCACTTGCCGCTGAACGGGTGTGGGCGAACTGTTGGCGACTTTCATGAACTCTTTCAGCGCGGCGTCTTTTTTATTGCGCAGCATGAAGACGGTGCCGAGTTGCAGATGGAGGCTGTTATCGTCGGAGTATTTGAGGGCTTCCTGCAAATGCCGCTCAGCCTCCGCAAGTTTGCCTTGTCCTTGCTCCAACCGCGCCAACTCCAGCAAAATGACTTCGGGGTAAAGAAAATGGCGGCGGGCGTCCGGCGATCGCAGGGCGATTTTAAGGGCTTCGCCCAACGCCCGGCGGGCTTCCTCTGCATCGCCGTTGCGGGCTGCCCACAACCCGCGCAATTCGGGGTCTTGGATGTCCACTTGCGCCCTTTGGCGCAAATCGGTGCGCAAACGGTCCCACGCTTCCTGTTGGCGTTGCATGCGCAACTGCCGCAGCAGTTCAGACCGCCGCGTCCCGACGACTTTGATGGCTTTGCCCTTGCACTTGGGGCATTGCGTTTCCCCTTTCTCCCCTAACCACTGGTAGGCACATTTTGTGTTTTCGCAGCGGTAGCGCACTTTATCGTAATCGGGGGGCAACACAACCCGCTTACTTTCCACTTGCAGGAGGTGGTAGCCCATCCAACCCTCTAAGGGCTCCGAAATCTCGCCGACTTTCAGGCGAGGCAGGGCTTGGGCAATAGCCTCACCCAAACGCCCCCGCACCATATCCAATGTCATCACTCCTAAGTCGCCGCCTTTAGACGCCGTCGGTGTATCGTCCGATTCCTTGCGCGCTAACGCTTGAAAGTCTTCTCCTTTCAGCAGGCGTTGACGGAGTTGCTGGGCGCGTTCGCGCGCTTTTCGGCGGGCAGTTTGTTGGTCTTGAAGGGTAGGCGTTTTGCCTTTGGGAAAGAAACGGGCGAAACTGACAAGAATATGGCGGATGCGAAATTGGGTGTAAGCCATGCGTAAGTCTTTCTCCGTGACTTTGACACTTTGCTCCACGCTTTCCCGCAATTTTTCTTGCAACAAGGCGTCTTGCAACTCGTTAACTTGTTGTTGGGCTTGACGGCGCAGTGCGGCGGCGTAGTTGTCCAACGAACCGAACTCTTTGCGGATGTAATCGCGAAAAGATTTCTCCCGCTGGTAACGCTGGCGGGCGCTGTCCAACTCCGCCGCGACCATCGCGTTGACGTGTTTGTCTATGTCCCTCTGTGTAACTCGCAACCCGCGCCGTTGGGCTTCTTGCTTTAACACGACGGTTTCCAGCAACTGTCCGAAAGCGATTTCTTTGACCGTTGCCCAATCGGCGACTGTCGGATGCATGAATTGTGCTGCCTGCGCCAAAAATTGTTCGTAAGTCGCGCGAGAAATTTCCTCGCCGTTGACGCGGGCGACAACACGCGGTAGTTGGCTGGACAGTTCCGAGCGCCCCGTCCACCAACTGAACCCCGTGAAAGTGCCCACGAGAAAGATGACGAAAACACCGCCCCAAATCGTCCAGCGGACGGCTTGCTTTTGCAACTTGTGGCGCGTTCGGCGCAAGGACGGCATCAACGGTTCACCTCAGACGCTTGCACGGGTTTTTCTGACTCCAACGACGCATCCTGCAGGTGGCAAGTATCGTTAGCGAGCCACACCCGCCACTGTCCGTCGTCCCGCACTTGCAAAAGGTTGACGCAGGCAGGGTCTTGGCGCAATCGGCGCCAAAGGGAGAACTCCGCCTGCAGCACCCAACACAAAACGATGCGGTTGACCCCTTGGTGCGCCACGACGGCTATGGTCTCATTCGCATGGCAGGCAGCGATGCGCTGCACGGTTGTCGTGACCCGCTCAACAAAGTGGGCAAACGGTTCGCCGTTGGGCGCGACGAACCGCAACGGGTCATCAGTGCGACAGCGCTCCGCCTCAGGAAAGCGGCGCGCCAGTTCGTCAACCGCCATTCCCTCCCAATCGCCGTAGTCAATTTCGCTCAGTTCCGGCACAGGGTGCACGGGTAAATTGTGCAGCGCCGCAATCGTTTCAGCCGTTTGACGGGTGCGCCGCAACGGACTGCTGTAAATGGCAGCCAGCGGGACGGAGCGCAACCGCTGCGCTAACCTTTGGGCTTGCTGTTGTCCGATAGGGCTCAGCGGGATGTCACTGCTACCGCACAGTCGCCCCTCTGCGTTCCACACCGTTTCGCCGTGTCGCACAAGGTAGACGAAAGTCGCCATCAGCGTCACCGCCATTAAAGTGTGGCACAGTTGAAGGGACGCTCTGAAAAACGGGGGAGATGACCTTGCCGAAGGTGACGGTTTTGGTGCGGTTGAAAGCCAGTTTGGACGACGCACAAGGGCGGGTCGTGGAGCGCGCCTTGCGCCAGTTGGGCTTTGAGAGTGTGCACAAGGTGCGTATCGGCAAACTCATTGAACTGTGGTTGGACGACATGCTTTCACCCGACC
The DNA here is from genome assembly GCA_002898575.1 of bacterium HR17. Lineage (NCBI taxonomy): Bacteria > Candidatus Fervidibacterota > Fervidibacteria > Fervidibacterales > Fervidibacteraceae > Fervidibacter > Candidatus Fervidibacter japonicus. The sequence continues at coordinate 4,471 of BEHT01000038.1, read as the reverse complement.
AAGCCCGCCAACAAGCCGAACAGATGTGTCGCCAATTGTTGGCAAACCCCGTAGTGGAAGAATTTGAAGTGCGAGTCGGTTAGCGTCACTAACCGCCACGCGTTCAGGTAACGACGGCGTTTTAATGACTGTCGCCCACGAGGGCGATGGCGCTGAAAACTTGATAGCCGGACAAGCGAGAGGTGATAAGCATGCGGATGACGGCGATGGGCTTGGCGCTCTCATTGGCAGTTTGTGTGTCGGCGTGTCGGCACCAGGAAACGCAACCGTCTGAACGACCGACGGTCAGCAAACGAAGTCCAACCCGCAACAACCCGATCGTTGCGCGTTCGTCACCCAGCGGTTTGGTGGAACGGGGCAAAACGGTTTATGACGAGACGGGATGCGCCACTTGCCACGCCATCGGTGGTATCGGGGGAACAATCGGACCAAGTTTGGACGGCGTCGGCAAGAAATATGATGCCGCCAAGTTGCGGAGGATTTTGCTCAACCCGCAAACGCTCAACCCCAACACGACGATGCCTGCTTTTGAAGGCAGTGAAGAAGACCTGAACGCGCTTGTCGCCTACCTGCAATCGCTGAAGTGATATGCCTGCCGCCAAGCGCATCGGCGCAGAGGGGTTGGGACGCGCCCTACAGAGAAGTTGGTTGCCCCGTTTGAGCGGCGCGGTAGATGGCGGTAAGCAATGCCAGCGATTTGCGCCCTTCACGCCCGTCGCACACCAACAGGGCACCGTTGTGGATGGCAGCGACCATGTTCTCAGCGGAGTTGGCAAAGGGTGGTGCAACTTCAGGCGGCGCTACACTGTCGTCGCGGAAAAACCAGCGCACTTGCCCGTTGACATCCAAAATCGCCCCGCCTTTATCGCCGTGCACTTCCACGACGGCGTAGGCGTCTTTAGGGAAAGTTGTCGTGCCCAGCACCGTGCCCAACGCACCGTTGCGGTATCGGAAAATCGCCACGCCCAGATCTTCGGTCTCAATGGCGTGGGCGAAAACGCCGATGCGCGCTGCTTCCACTCGCTCCACTTCACCGCCCAGCCAAACAAGTTGGTCAATCAGGTGGATGGTCTGATTTGCCAACGAGCCACCGCCGTCGTAGCGCCAAGTGCCCCGCCAGCCGCTGCGGCTGTAGTAGTCCTGCGACCGAAACCACTTGAGCCGCCCTTCCAGCAAGATGAGTTTGCCAAACAGCCCGTCAACGATGGCTTGGCGAATTTGCCATGCGCCTTTTAGGTAACGCATATCAAAGTCCACGAGCAACAGGCGGTTGTTGCGCTCCGCCGCTGTAATCATCGCGTCGGCGCGTTCCAAAGTCACTTCCATCGGCTTAGTGACAATGACATTCTTGCCCGCTTCCAACGCCGGGACAGCGATGTCAGCGTGCAACCCTGACGGTGTCATAACCCAAACGACATGGACATCGGGACGGTCAAGGAAAGCGCGAAAATCGGTCTGCCACTCACAACCCAACTCGTCGGCGACTTTTTGTGCCCGCTCAGGGTTGATGTCGGCGACGCCGATGAGTTGGGCGTTGGGCGTTTGGGTGACCGTGCGGGCGCGGTGGCGTCCCATGCCCAATCCCACAATAACGAAACCGATCGCAGCGGCTATGATGTTTCACCTCGTTTGCACCATCAGTCGTTGCGACGACAGCGTCAGGAAAACGCGACATTACCATGGACGCCTTTGACCCGATGGGCAATTTTGGCACGCACACCTCGCCACCGACGACATCTAAACCTTTCCGCCCGCCTCATAAGGTGGAAAGACAAAGCCCCCCCTTTGTCTTTTTCTTCAGCGGCTCAGGAGAGCCGCCCTCCGAGTAAGGCGGGAACCGAAGTCCCGTTTGCCCCCGTCCGCCTCCCAACCGTTCTGCGACGAGGCACCTCCCGACAGCCACCTAAACGATATGCAAAGCGCTGGGTTGCAGCCCTGAGGGACCTTCCCGCCCTCACATCTTGGGAGGAGGGCGATCCGCTCACTTTTTCTGTGTGCCGGCGAGTAACGGACACCATCGGCGCGGCAACTGGTAAAATTTGAGGGGACAAACCGAATGAGGGTTGAAGGTGTGTCATCATGGCGGATCGGCACGGTGAAAGGCTGACGCCAATGTTTCGGCAATATCAGGCGATTAAGGCGCGCTACCCCGATGTCTTGGTGCTCTTTCGGTTGGGCGACTTTTACGAGATGTTCGGTGAGGACGCCCAAATCGGGGCGCAGGTGTTGCAGTTGGTGCTGACCTCGCGGGAAATCGGGCGGGGCAACCGCGTCCCGATGTGCGGTGTCCCGCACCATGCCGTTGAGCGCTACATCGCCAAGTTGCTGGAAGCGGGCTACAAGGTCGCCGTCTGCGACCAACTGGAAGAGCCCAGCCCCAAAAAGCGCCTCGTCCACCGCGATGTCACCCGCGTCCTGACGCCCGGCACCCTTGTGGAAGAGGCGTTCCTTGAGGCGAAACGCTACAACTTTTTGGTCGCCATTTGCGGGGCGCGGGACGAAGGGCGAAGGTCGGGACAAACGGAACAGCGGTTTGGGTTAGCCGTTGCTGAGGTCTCAACGGGTGAATTTGCTGCGACGGAGCTGAAGGCGAAGGAGTTGTGCCATGAACTGGCGCGGCTGCAACCCGCTGAAGTCTTGCTGCCCGAGCAGTTGGCAAACGACGAAAATTTTGTCGCCCGCCTGAAAGAAGTTTGCGAAACGACGACCGTCACGCCCTTTGACCTTGACCCTTTCACGGAGCCGGAGCGGTTGCTGTGCCTGCACTTTCAAGTCGCGACCTTGGACGGCTTCGGTGTGACGGGAATGCCCCTTGCCCTGCGCGCCGCGGCGTGCGTCATCGCTTACTTGCAGCGGACGCAACTTGCCGCCCTTGAACACCTCAAAAGCCTCAGCACTTACAGCGTCGGCGAGTTCATGTTACTGGACAACGCGACGCGGCGCAATTTGGAGTTGGTGCAATCGCTGCGGGACGGCGGTGCCTACGGCACTTTGCTGTGGGTTTTGGATGAGGCGGTAACGCCGATGGGCGGGCGATTGTTGCGCCGCTGGATTTTGCAACCGCTGCTGAGCGTTGAACACATCAACGAGCGGTTGGACGCCGTTGAAGCCCTCTACCGTGACTCCCTTTGGCGGCGAGAAATTCGTGAGACGCTTAAGAGCGTGCCCGATTTGGAACGCCTCATTGCGCGCGTCGGGACGGGCACGGCAAACCCGCGCGATGTGGCGCAAATCCGTTCGGCGCTGCAAGTGATCCCCAAACTGCGCGACCTCGTCGGTGCAAAATCTGCTCCGTCTTTGCTACAGCACATCCATGACCGCTTGCACACGGCGGATGATTTGCGGCGGCGGTTGGAGAGCGCCCTCGTGGACAACCCACCCCACCGTATGACCGAAGGCGGAATCTTCCGCGACGGCCACCATCCGGAGTTGGACGAACTGCGTTACATCGCTCGCCACGGCAAGGAATTGATTGCGGCGCTGGAAGCGAAAGAGCGGGAGCGAACGGGCATCAAAAATTTGCGCGTCGGCTACAACCAAGTTTTCGGCTACTACCTTGAGGTCACGAAGGCAAACCTGCATCTTGTCCCGAAAGACTACATCCGTAAGCAAACGCTGACAGATGTGGAGCGGTTCATCACGCCTGAACTCAAGCAGTTGGAGAGCAAGGTGCTCGGTGCGGAAGAACGCATCGGGCAGTTGGAGTATCAGTTGTTCGTGGAGTTGAGGGGGGAAGTTGCCCAACGCAGCCATGAACTGTTGGAGGCGGCGCGGGCGATGGGGGAGTTGGATGTGCTGGCGACATTGGCGGAAGTCGCCGCCAAAAACCACTACACACGCCCCGTCGTGGACGACGGTGACGAAATCGTCATCAAAGAGGGACGCCACCCCGTCATTGAGCAAGTGCAGCGGGACAAACCTTTTGTTCCCAACGACTGCCGCTTAGATAACCGCGAAAACCAACTGCTGATTATCACAGGTCCCAACGCGGCGGGCAAAAGCACTTTTCTCCGTCAAGTTGCCCTCATCGTTTTGATGGCGCAAATGGGGAGTTTCGTGCCGGCAAAGGAGGCGAAAATTGGGGTCGTAGACCGCATCTTCACCCGCGTCGGGGCACATGACGAACTTGTGCGCGGGCAAAGCACCTTCATGGTGGAGATGTCTGAGACGGCGAACATCTTGCACAACGCGACAGAACGGAGTTTGGTGCTCATTGACGAAATCGGACGGGGCACTTCTACTTACGACGGCATCGCCATCGCTTGGGCGGTCGCGGAAGAGTTGCATCGTATCGGGTGCAAGTGCCTGTTTGCGACCCACTACCATCACCTCAACGAACTGGCAAACTTGCTGCCCCGTGTCAAAAACTACTGTGCCGCTGTGTTGGAAGAAGGCGACAAAGTGACGTTCCTGTATCGGATCGTGCCAGGCGGGACGGACCGCAGTTACGGCATCCAGGTGGCGCGGTTGG